>JBDSKP010000308.1:0-2772 GCA_039916925.1 Duganella sp. | reverse complement strand
ACCGGGAAGAAGCCCATCGTCGCGCCGTATTCAGGCGCCATGTTGGCGATGGTGGCGCGGTCGGTGACCGACAAGGTCTCGGTGCCTTCGCCGAAGAACTCGACGAACTTGCCGACGACTTTCTCTTTGCGCAGCAGTTCGGTGATGGTCAGCACCAGGTCGGTCGCGGTGCAGCCTTCGCGCAGCACGCCGGTCAGGTTGACGCCGATGACGTCCGGGGTCAGGAAGTAGACTGGCTGGCCGAGCATGCCGGCTTCGGCCTCGATGCCGCCCACGCCCCAGCCGACCACGCCGATGCCGTTGATCATGGTGGTGTGCGAGTCGGTGCCGACCAGCGAATCAGGGTAGTACACGCCGGCCGCGTCCTTGTGGACGCCGCGCGCCAGGTATTCCAGGTTGACCTGGTGGACGATGCCGAAGCCCGGCGGCACCACGCCGAATGTGTCGAACGCCTGCATGCCCCACTTCATGAACTGGTAGCGCTCGTTGTTGCGCGAGAATTCCAGCTTCATGTTCAGGTCCAGCGCGTTCGGCTCGCGGAAGTGGTCGATGGTCACCGAGTGGTCGACCACCAGGTCGACCGGCACCAGCGGCTCGATCTTCTTGGCGTTGATGCCCATCTTGTAGGCGACGTTGCGCATCGCGGCCAGGTCGGCCAGCAGCGGCACGCCGGTGAAGTCCTGCAGCACCACGCGGGCGACGACGAACGGGATCTCGTCGGTGCGCTCGCCGGTCGGGCTCCAGTTGGCCAGCTGCTTGATGTGTTCTTCGGTGACCTTCTTACCGTCGCAGTTGCGCAGCACGGATTCCAGCACCACGCGGATCGATACCGGCAGGCGGGAGATTTTGGCGCCCAGGCTCTTTTCCAGTGCAGGCAGCGAGTAGAACTTCGCCTTCTTGCCCGAAATGTTGAAATCCTTAAGCGTGTTCAGAGTGTTGCGGGACATGACCTCTCCTTCAGTGGGTATCGTCTATTTATTGAATGACTGCGTGGTGCAAGGCGCCCGTGCCGGCGCGCCCGTTTTGGAACCGTGGTGACATGGTGTCGCGTCGTTGCCGACGTTTTACACCATGGGTATTACTGGATCGTGATCTTGGTGCTGGTCGGCTCCGCCTCGGAGGGCGTGACCGGCTTCAATTGTTCGGCGTTGCGGCATTCGTTGGCCAGCTGGCGGTTCTGCTTCGAATCGAGCAGCATGCCCTTGGCCGGAATGCCGATCCAGATCAGGCCATACAATTTGTTTTCGAAGCGGTTCGCGCCGGTGGTCGTGCCCACGCGCGTCAGGCGGTGCAGGCGCTTCTTCCAACGCAGCGCGATGTGCGCCTCGTCGTTGGTGTTGGCGTAGATCGTGATCTTGTTGCCCAGTTCGCAGTCGAACTCGGTCACGGCCGAATCGGTGATGGCCGGCTCGTCGGCTTCCTCGTCGGGCGCCTTCGGGGCTTCCTCGACCTTGGCGGCCTTTTTGGTGGCCTTGGTCGATTTCTTGACCGCTTTCTTGGCCGTCGGTTGGGTGGTGTCCGCTGCGGCGTGGGCGCCGGCGGCGAGGGTCAGCGAGGCCAGCGCGAAGCCGCAGGCCGTGAGTAGTTTGGTGATCGACATCAGTTTGTTTCCAGTGGGTGGTCGGTGGGGTTCATCAGCGCGGCAACCGACTCGGGTAAGCTCAGCCCGGCCAGTTTGGCGCGCTGTAAAACGGTCCAATAATATCGGTAGCTGGCGCGGTCGTGCAAGCGCCCGTTCTGCGCGATCGGCCCCCACTGCGCGGCGGCCGCCTCGTGCAGGATGGCGGCGGCCTCGTTCACCTCGGACAGGCGCGGCGTGAAGGTCTTGACGATCGGCTTGATCTGGTTCGGGTGGATGCTCCACATGCGCGTGTAGCCGAATTCGGCGGCGGCGCGCTGGGCGTCGTTGGCGGCGACGGCGGTGTCCTTGAGCTCGGTGGTGACGTTATGCGACGGCACCTTGCCGTGCGCGTGGCAGGCGGCCGAGATTTCCAGCTTGGCGCGCACCACCAGCGGGTGCGTGAACTGGCCCGGCGTGCGCATGGCCGCGCCGGGAATGGCGCCGTAGTGCGACGAGATGAAGTCCATGATGCCGAACGACAGGCACTGCACCTGCGGGATGGCGGCGATGTCGTAGGCCTGGCGCAGCGCGCCGTGGGTTTCGATCAGCACGTGCACCGGCAAATCGTGGCGGCCGGCCTGGGCGGCGTGGCGGTTGATCAGCGCGACGGCGTCGACGACCTCCTGCGCGCCGTGCACCTTCGGCAGCACCAGGTAGGCCAGGCGCGCGGCGGCGGCGCAGATGATCTCGACGTCCTGGGCGAAGAACGGGCTGCCGACATCGTGCACGCGGGCGCCGATGCGGTTGAATTTGTTGTCGTCGGAATTGAGCAGCTCGGCCACCAGGCGCGCGTGGGCGGCCTCGTTGCCGGCGCTGGCGCCGTCCTCGCAGTCGAGCGTGATGTCGAACAGCGGGCCAAGTTCTTGTTGCAGGGCGATCGATTTGCGCATCAGCTTTTCGGAGCCGGCGTAGTGGTCGCAGGCCGGCAGCAGCAGCGGCTGGCGATTGCCCTGGAATAAAACCTCGGATGGGTGCATGCGGGTGTGGTCTGGAATGGCGGTTGGCTGAATGGCGGGTGTGGCGGGTACGTCTGACAAGGGCGGAACAGACGCCGCGCTGCTCTCGGCAGCGCGGCGGGTGCGGCGGATCGGTGGTTTAACCGGTTCCACTTGGCGCACGAAGGAAGATTACGGCAGCAGGTGCTTGACGCC
>JBDSKP010000307.1:0-5119 GCA_039916925.1 Duganella sp. | reverse complement strand
GCTTCTGGCGGATCACCACGTCGAGCACATTGCCGATCGAAGCGGCCTCATCGAGCTTGGTCATGATGCAGCCGGCCAGGCCGCTGCCCTGATAGGCGTGCACCACTTCGTTCAGGGTTTCCTGGGTGGCGGTGGCGTTCAGGCACAGCAGGCGTTTGACGTCGGCGCCGGCGCCTTGCAGCATGGCCACCTGTTCGGTCACCATCTGGTCGCGCTGGCTCACGCCGACCGTGTCGATCAGCACGGTGTGCTTGTTCTTCAGTTCCTTCAGGGCGATGCGCAGGTCGGCTTCATCCTTCACCGAGTGCACCATCACGCCGAGGATCTTGCCGTAGATGCGCAGTTGTTCGTGGGCGCCGATACGGTAGGCGTCGGTGGTGATCAGGGCCAGCTTGTCCGGGCCGTGGCGCATCACGCAGCGCGCGGCCAGCTTGGCGGTGCTGGTGGTCTTGCCGACGCCGGTCGGGCCGACCAGCGCGAACACGCCGCCCTGGTCGATCAGCGCGTCCTCGTTGGCCATCGCCGACAGGTTGCGGGTCAGGACGGTTTTAATCCAGCGCAGGCTGTCGGCGGCGTCGCGGTCGGCCGGCAGTTTGTCGATCAGGTAGCGCGCCAGGCTGGCCGAGAAACCGGCGGCCAGCATTTCGCGCAGCACGGCCGCCTTCTGCGGTTCGCGCGCCTGGGTGCTGCCCCAGGCGATTTCGGCCAGTTGGGTTTCCATCATGCCGCGCATGGCGCGGATTTCGCTCATCATCACTTGCATCTCGGCGGCGGCGTTCTGCTTGGCGCCGGCGACGGCCGAGGCGACCATCGCGGTGATCTGGTCGACGTCGAGCGTGGGTGCCCGGGGCTGCGCCGGCGCCGACGGCGCGGCGGTGTGGCTGGCGGCGGCGGCGGTTTTGCTGGCGTAGGACGACGGCGAGGCGACCACGCGGCGCACCGGTTGCGCCGGCATCCCGGCGTTTTCATAACGCGGCTCCATGCGCTGTTCGACGCGGCCGTGCGGCAGGTTCAAGTCGAGCGACGGCATCGGCTCGGCCATCGGCGAATGCGGCGCCGGCGACGACAGCGACGCGGCGTCGTCGTTGGCCAGCGCGAGGATTTCGACGCCGCCGTCGGACTGGCGGTTCGACAGGATGACGGCGTCCGGGCCGAGCGACTCGCGCACCTTGCGCAACGCCTCGCGCGACGTCGGCGCGGTAAATTTTTTCACGTTCATGGCCGGCTCCCCAGGGACTGGGTGGCGCGTGCTTGCGAGGTAGTGTTGGCCATCATCGACTCCTGTAGCTTGAGTAGCGCGCCTTCCGGACGAGACGCTTTTCTACTCGGACAGTGCCATTATTGACGATGCACTCAGGAAACGATCCGCCGAACAGGAGCGGAAAGGGGCCGCATTTCACCTCGGCGCGGAAGATTGCCTATTTTTCAGCAAACACGTCCGACAAGCCGCGGGCGCCGACGAAGTTTTTGGCCCAGGAGGCGAGCTGACCGGTATCGGCCAGCGCCAGGCTGGCACTGGTCACCGGGTCGAGTTCGCCGAAGCGCTCGCTTAGCATTAACGCCAACATTTCGGCGAGGGCCTCCCGCCGCCCTTCTTGGCGCCCTTCTTGTCGCCCTTCTTTCAGTCCTTCTTTCCTACCGATCTCCATGCCGATGCGCTCAATCGAAGACATGTAAGTCATGGTCGTTTTCCTTTCCAAATGCAAGATGCCAAGGCGCAGCCGGGCATCCAATTCTGGTGGCAATATCATGATCCAGTCGATCACGCGATAAAGGTCGATGATACGCTGGCGCGCCCAATCGCGCTGATACAGTAACTTGGTCAAACGCCACTTGGCGCCGCATCTGCGATGCGCGTTGCCCTTGGTTTTCTGCGTGAGCAAATGGGCCACGGTGACCAGTGCAAAGGGATTGTCCAGCGTCAGCAAGCGCTCGATTTGACCGGCGTAATCCTGTAGTTTCACGACCGGGAAATCGATGCGCGTCTCGCAACCGAGCAGCTGGTAGGAGAAGCGGCAGGGCCGCCAGCGCTGGCTGGCATCGGTCAGTAGCGCCAGGCTCGCCACCGGCCGCCGGTAACGATCGTAGACGCGATAGTTGTAGACGAAAATGCGCTCGGCGAAATCCTTGTCGTGCCGCCCCTGTATTTCCAGATGCACCAATACCCACTGCTCGCCGCCGCTATGCAGATGGATGCGCACCAGTTTGTCGAGAACCCGCCTGCCGAGCTCGGCGTCGCGGGTCACCGCGGACAATTCGTGATCGAGGAAATCGTGCGGCCGCGACCAGTCGATCGCGGCGTGCGCCTGCGGGAAATAGAAGGCCATGAACTCCGGAAAGTGGTGCGTCACCACTTGCTTCCACGGCGTGTCGTAATCATCGTCCATGCGGCCAGTCTAGGCCGCCGGCATGGACACGACCGCGACGGGATCAATCCCGCGCGGGTATCTCAGGTTGACGTTACTGCTGTCCGACCAACGCCGTCACCCGAATGGTTTTGGTCTCCGGAATCTCCGCATGCGACAACACCTTCAACTGCGGCAACGCGCGGCGCAGGAAGCGCGCCAGCAAGGCCCGCAGCGGCCCCGGCACCAGCAGCACCGGCGTCAGCCCCAGCGCCTCCTGCTGCTGCGCCGCCTGCTGGGCTTGCTGGGCGATGGTGTCGGCCAAGCCCGGCTCGATGCCCGCGCCGTCCGGCCCGCTGGCCGCCAGCGCCTGCATCAGCAAGCGTTCCAAACGATTATCCAGGGTCATCACCGACAGCTCGGCCGCGCCCGGGAACAACTGCTGCACGATGGCCCGGCCCAGCGAGATGCGCACCAGCGCCGTCAGGTCGTTCGGGTCCTGCGTGTGCACGGCGTGCTCGGCCAGCGTCTCGATCACCGAGCGCATGTCGCGGATGTGCACGCCTTCCATCAGCAGGTTCTGCAGCACCTTCTGCAAGGTCGACAGCGACACCATCTTCGGCACCAGGTCCTCCACCAGCTTGGGCGCCTCCTTGCCCAGGTGGTCGAGCAGCGCCTGCACCTCGGCGCGGCCCAGCAGCTCGGACGCGTGGGTCGTGATCAGATGGTTCAGGTGGGTCGCCACCACGGTGCCGGCGTCGACCACCGTATAGCCCATGCCCTGCGCCTGGTCGCGCAGGCCGGCGTCGATCCACGTGGCCGGCAGGCCGAAGGCCGGATCGGTGGTCACCAGGCCCTGCAAGGTGCCGCTGGCCATGCCCGGATTGATCGCCAGGAATTGGCCGTTGAAGGCCTCGCCCGAGCCGACCTCGACGCCCTTGAGCGTGATGCGGTAGGCCGACGGCTTGAGCTCCAGGTTGTCGCGGATGTGCACCGGCGGCGCCAGGAAGCCGACCTCCTGCGCGAATTTCTTGCGGATGCCCTTGATCCGCTTGAGCAGCTCGCCGCCCTGGGTCTTGTCGACCAGCGGAATCAGGCGGTAGCCCACTTCCAGGCCGAGCGTGTCGACCGGCATGATGTCCTGCCAGCTGGCCTCCTCCTGCTCGGGCGCGGCGGCCGGCGCGGCGGCCTCGGCGGCGGCGGCCTCGGCGGCCGCCCCGCCGCCGGCCTTGGCGCGCTTGGTCATCATGTAGGCCGAGCCGCCCAGCACGGCGGCCAGCAGCAGGAACACCAGGTTCGGCATGCCGGGGATCATGCCCATGCCGCCGATGATGGCGGCGGTGATGTACAGCACCTGCGGCTTGGCGAACAGCTGGCCCACCATCTGGGTGCCGATGTCCTGGTCGCTGGCCACGCGCGAGACGACGATACCGGCCGCCACCGAGATGATCAGCGATGGAATCTGCGCCACCAGGCCGTCACCGATGGCCAGCAAGGTGTAGACCTTGATCGCCTCGCCGAACGGCAGGTCGTGCTGGATCACGCCCACCATCAGGCCGCCGACGACGTTGATCACGGTGACCATGATGCCGGCGATGGCGTCGCCGCGCACGTATTTACTGGCGCCGTCCATCGCGCCGTAAAATTCGGCTTCCTGCGCCACTTCGCTGCGGCGCTTGCGGGCGTCGGCCTCGCCGATCAAGCCGGCATTGAGGTCGGCGTCGATCGCCATCTGTTTGCCGGGCATCGCGTCGAGCGCGAAACGGGCGCCCACTTCGGCGATCCGGCCGGCGCCCTTGGTCACCACGGTGAAGTTAATGATGGTCAAAATGATGAACACCACCAGGCCGACCGTGTAGTTACCGCCGATCAGGAAGTGGCCGAACGCCTCGATCACCTTGCCGGCGGCGTCGGCGCCGGTGTGGCCCTCGGTCAGCACCACGCGGGTCGAGGCCACGTTCAGCGACAGGCGCAGCATGGTCGACACCAGCAGGATGGTCGGGAAGGCCATGAAGTCGAGCGGCTTGATCGTATACAGGCTGGTCAGCAGCACGATCACCGCCAGCGCGATATTAAAGCTGAAGAAGATGTCGAGCACGAACGCCGGCAACGGCAGCACCATCATCCCCAGCAGCATCACGATCAGGATGGGCGCGGCCAGGCTGGATTTGTTTTTGCTGTTGGCGATGCCCTGCAGCCAAGGCGGCAGGTTGATGTTGCTCAGTGCGTTCATGCGGATGCTCCGTTATTCAAATCGGGTTGCTTGCCATGCTTGGGGATGTAGGCCGGGTTCAGCGGATCGAGCTCGGGCGGCACGTCCAGGGTCTGCGGCACGTCCGGACGGCTACCGCCGCCCTTGCTGAACAGGCGCAGCTGGAAGACATAGGCCAGCACCTCGGCCACGGCCGCGTACAGCGCCTCCGGAATCTCGTCGCCGATCTCGGTGTGCTGGTACAGCGCACGCGCCAGTGCCGGCGCCTCCAGCAAGGTCACCTTGCTATCCTTGGCCAGTTCGCGGATCTTGGCGGCGACCTCGTCGCTGCCCTTGGCCACCACCTTCGGCGCGCCACGCATGCCATCGCTGTACTTCAGCGCAACGGCGTAATGGGTCGGGTTGGTCACCACCACGTCGGCAGTCGGCACGTCGGCCATCATGCGGCGCTTGGCCATCTCGCGCTGCAACTGGCGGATCTTGCCCTTGATTTGCGGATTACCGTCGGACTCTTTCGATTCCTGGATCATTTCCTGGCGCGTCATCTTCAGCTTGTTAGCGT
>JBDSKP010000306.1:0-1953 GCA_039916925.1 Duganella sp. | reverse complement strand
ACCCCGCTCAATTCCGCACACCGCGCCGCCGGCGCCAAGATGGTCGATTTCGGCGGCTGGGACATGCCCGTCAACTATGGCTCGCAAATCGAAGAACACAACGCCGTGCGCTCGGACGCCGGCATGTTCGACGTCGCCCACATGTGCGTGGTCGACATCAAGGGCGCCAACGTGCGCGCCTTCCTGCGCGGCCTGCTGGCCAACAACGTCGACAAGCTGCAGGTGTCGGGCAAGGCGCTGTACTCGTGCATGCTCAACCCGCAAGGCTTCGTCATCGACGACTTGATCGTCTACTTCATCGACGAGAGCTGGTTCCGCCTGGTCGTCAACGCCGGCACCGCCGAAAAAGACGTGGCGTGGATGCAGGCGCAGAACGCCGCCACCAACAGCGGCGTGACGATCACCCAGCGCCGTGATGGCGGCGGCGTCGATGCCATGGCGCTGATCGCCGTGCAAGGCCCGAACGCGCGCGCCAGGGTGTGGGAAGTGATTCCAGAATCGAAGGCCGGCACCGCCGACATGAAACCGTTCAACGTCGCCTTCGCGCACAGCGCGGCCTTCGGCGAGGCGATGATCGCCCGCACCGGCTACACCGGCGAGGACGGCTTCGAGATCGGCGTCGCCGCCGACCAGGCCGAGAAGCTGTGGAACGCGCTGGCCGCCGCCGGCGTCAAGCCGGCCGGCTTGGGCGCGCGCGACACGCTGCGCCTCGAAGCCGGCATGAACCTGTACGGCCAGGACATGGACGAAACCGTCAACCCGCTCGACGCCGGCCTGGCATGGACCATCGACCTGGTGTCCGAACGCGATTTCATCGGCAAGGCCGCCTTGCGGGCGATGGGCCAGAACGCCCAATTCGTCGGCCTGATCCTGCGCGAAAAAGGCGGCGTGCTGCGCGCCCACCAAAAGGTGATCGTGGCCGGCACCGACGCCGTCGGCGAGATCACCAGCGGCACCTTCAGCCCGACCATGCAACAGGCCATCGCGCTGGCGCGCGTGCCCAACGGCGTGGCGCTCGGCGACACCGTGCACGTCGAGATCCGCGACAAGAAGCTGGCCGCCTCGGTGGTCAAGCTGCCTTTCGTCCGCAACGGTAAAATCCTCGCCGCTTAATTGGTTTTCTAATTAGTTTCCGCCCCCTGACCCCTACCCCTCTGGAGCCTTACATGAATATTCCCGCAGACCTGAAGTACACCGAATCCCACGAATGGGTACGCGCTGAGTCTGACGGCACCGTCACCGTCGGCATCACCGAGTACGCGCAGGACGCGCTGGGCGATATCGTCTTCGTCGAACTGCCGAAGGTCGGCAAGAGCTACACCGCCGGCGACGACGCCGCCGTGGTGGAGTCGGTCAAGGCGGCCAGCGACATCTACGCGCCGGTGTCGGGCGAGGTCATCGCCGTCAACGAAGACGTGGCCAGCGCGCCGGAATCGATCAACACCGACGCCTACGCGGCCTGGCTGTTCAAGATCAAACCGGCCGACGCCGGCGCGATCGACGGCCTGCTCGACGCGGCCGCCTACGGCAAGACCACCGAAGCGTAATTCCGTTTTGAGAGCCGGCGTCATGCCGGCCTTCTTTTAACCCGCACGGCCAGGCGGGGTCGGACCCCGAGGGGTCCGCCCCCAGGCTTGCGGGTTTGCCTCTTCTTTTTTTGGCCCTGACAAATCATGACCCGCACCAGCCTGACCCAACTCGAAGCCCGCGACGCCTTCATCGCACGCCACATCGGCCCTGACGCCGCAGAACAGCAAGCCATGCTGGATGTCCTCGGCTACGCCTCGCGCGCCGCCCTGATCGACACCATCGTCCCCGCCAACATCCGCAACAAGGCCACGCTGCCGCTGGGCGCCTACACGCAGCCGCTGCCGGAACAGGAAGCGCTGAACAAGCTGAAAAAAATCGCGGGCAAGAACAAGGTCTTGAAGTCGATGATCGGCCAGGGCTACT
>JBDSKP010000305.1:0-1684 GCA_039916925.1 Duganella sp. | reverse complement strand
GCCGGCACCGACGAGGACGATAACCCGATCGAGCGGCATCCGAACGACACGGACCCGTTCTCGGCGCTCGCCTTCAAGATCATGACCGACCCGTTCGTCGGCCAGTTGACGTTCTTCCGCGTGTATTCGGGCGTGGTCAATTCGGGCGACACGGTCTACAACCCGACCAAGAGCCAGAAGGAGCGCCTGGGCCGCATCCTGCAGATGCACGCCAACGAGCGCAAGGAGATCAAGGAGGTGTACGCGGGCGACATCGCCGCCGCCGTCGGCCTGAAAGGGGTGACCACCGGCGATACGCTGAGCGCGCCGGACCACGTCATCGTGCTGGAAAAGATGATTTTCCCGGAACCGGTGATCTCGCAGGCGGTCGAACCGAAGACCAAGGCCGACCAGGAAAAGATGGGCATCGCGCTCAACCGCCTGGCGCAGGAGGACCCGTCGTTCCGCGTGCACACCGACGAGGAATCGGGCCAGACCATCATGTCCGGCATGGGAGAGCTGCATCTGGAAATTCTGGTGGACCGCATGAGGCGCGAGTTCAGCGTCGAGGCGACGGTGGGCAAGCCGCAGGTCGCCTACCGCGAAACCATCCAGAAGGCGGCGGCCGATGTCGAAGGCAAGTTCGTCAAGCAGTCGGGCGGACGGGGCCAGTACGGCCACGTGGTGCTGACGTTGGAGCCTATGCCGCCGGGCAAGGGCTACGAATTCGTCGACGCCATCAAGGGCGGCGTGGTGCCGCGCGAGTTCATTCCGGCGGTCGACAAGGGGGTGCAGGAAACCCTGCGCAGCGGCGTGCTGGCCGGCTATCCGGTGGTCGACGTCAAGGTGACGTTGACGTTCGGCTCGTACCACGATGTCGACTCGAACGAAAACGCGTTCCGCATGGCGGGCTCGATGGCGTTCAAGGATGGCATGCGGCGCGCCGACCCGGTGTTGCTCGAGCCGATGATGCAGGTCGAGGTGGAAACGCCGGAAGAGTTCATGGGCAACGCCATGGGCGACCTGACGGCGCGGCGCGGCATGGTGCAGGGGATGGACGAGATTCCCGGCGGCGGCGGCAAGATCATCCGCGCGCTGGTGCCGTTGGCGGAAATGTTCGGCTACTCGACGACGTTGCGTTCGCTCACGCAGGGGCGCGCCACGTACACGATGGAGTTCAAGCATTACGCGGCGGTGCCCAAGCACATCCTCGACCAGATCGCGGTGTCGTCGAAGGCGCGGCATTGATGCGATGAACGCCACCACGTGAACACGTGGGGTGGATTACGCCGTTTCGGGTAATCCGCCCCCGTGTCGCCGACGACGGCCCGCCGGGCCGTTAATCGAACACCTTCAACTTGAGCTGGATCGACAGCGCGCCGTACAAGCGGTCCTTATACTTGGGCACGAAGGCGACGTTGACGCCCACGCTCTTATACTCAAAACTGGCGGTCGGAATCGCCGCCGGGAACCAGCCGCCGTCGCGCATCTTCGGGTAGCCGTTAAACCCGCCCACCACCGCGCCCAGCCGCACCGGCCCGATCTTGAACGGCTGGTAATACACGCCGATATAGTTCGAATACGCGCGGTCGCTGTTATAGAAGCGCCCGGCGGTCGCCGACGCCACCGTCGAAAAACGGTACTCCGCGCCCAGGCCCGGGTTGCTGTCGTTCAGATCCTTGTTGCGGTCGAAGTGGTACGAATA
>JBDSKP010000304.1:0-7306 GCA_039916925.1 Duganella sp. | reverse complement strand
CGGCGGCCAGCGCATCCATCGAGGTCTGAGCGCCCTTTTCCGTCAAGGTCGAGCAGATCACCACCGGGGTCGGACGTTCGGCCATGATCTTGCGCAGGAAGGTGATGCCGTCCATCTTGGGCATCTCGACATCGAGCACGATCACGTCCGGCCACTGCACCTTCATGCGCTCCATCGCCAGCAGCGGATTGGCCACCGCGTAGCTGACGGTGATGCCGGGCGAGGAATTGAGCAAGCCGCTGAGGACCTGCCGTACCACGGCCGAATCGTCGACGATCATGACGTTAATTTCACTCATGGGTTTTCCCCGGCGTGGGCGGTTGCAAGTTCCGGCGGAACCTGGCGGCTCAACACCTCGCCGCTGCGGATGGTGAAGATCAATTGGCGGTGTCCTTCGCCGAACAGGCTTTCGGACACCACGTGTATGCCGTGCTCGTGGAGCATCCGGCGCGCGAAGTCGCCATTCTCCTGGCCGATGTCGCGCACCTTGTCATTGCGCGGGAACATGGCGCCGCCGCCGAAGATCTTGGCCTGGCAGCGGCCAGGCTCCGCGCCGTGGCGCGCCAGCCCCTCGAGCAGCAGGCGCATCGCGTCGTCGCCGTACATGCCGGGTTTGTCGTGCGCCTTTCGATGCCCGGTGCCCGGCAGCAGAAAGTGCGACATGGCGCCGATGCGCAGCGACGGATGCCACAGCGTGACCGAGACGCAGGACCCCAGCAGCGTGCGCACGCGATAGCGCTCGTCGCCGACGAAATAATCGCCGGGCATGAGGAAAATATCGGTGAATGTCGAATCGGGCATGGCGGTGGGTCAAGCCTTCCTGTAGATCGACGGCGCCACAGCGGTCATCGTGTCGTTGATGTCGTTCAGCGTTTCCGAATGACCGATCAGGAAGTAGCCGCCGGGGCGCAGTTGCGACAGCAACCGCGCCACCACCTGGCGCTTGGTTTCCAGGTTAAAGTAGATCATCACGTTACGCAGGAAGATCACGTCGAAGCAGCCGATCTTGGGCAGCGGCTCGTTCAGGTTCACCTGCTGGAACTGGACCCGCTGGCGCAGCGAGCGGTCGATCAGCATGGTGCCGGCCTCGCTGCCCTGGCCCTTGAGGCAAAAGCGTTTCAGGTAGTCCTGCGGCATCTGGCTGGCGCGTTCCATCGGATAGTGGCCGCTGCGGGCGCGCTGCAGCACGCGCGTGCTGATGTCAGTGCCCAGCACCTCCCAGGCGGCGTCGCCCAGCACGTCGGCCAGCACCATCGCGATGCTGTAGACCTCCTCGCCGCTGGAGCTGGCGGCGCTCCACACGCGCATCGTCTGCCGCTTCTCGCGCGCGTCGACGGCCAGGTCGCGCAACAGCGAGAAGTGCTTCGGCTCGCGGAAAAAATACGTTTCGTTGGTGGTCAGCAGATCGATCGCCATCTGCAGCTCGGCAGGGTCCGCGCGGCTCTCGAGCAGGCGCAGATAATCGCTGTAGCTATCGAGTTGGTAATGCGCCAGGCGCTTGGCCAGACGGCCGCTGACCAGCGCCTGCTTGCCGTTGGACATGGTGATTCCGGCGGCGTCGTAGATGAAGCGCTGGAACTGCATGAACTCACGGTCGGAAATGGCTACCAAGGGCATGGTGCGTCACAATCAAAAAACGCTGGATAATCAGGAAAGCAGCGGCGCGGCGGCGGTGTCGGCGCCGCCGCGCATCATCTCCACCACTTCCCCGGTCGACAGCACGCGGTCGATCGCCATCAGGATGACGAACTTGCCATTGACCTTGCCGATGCCGGCGATGAAGTCGGGACGGATGCGGGTGCCGAACGACGGCGCCGGTTCGATGTCGCCGGCGGCGATCTCCACCACCGCGTTGACGGCGTCGACCAGCATGCCGAGCACTTGCTTGCCCTCGGCGCCGGCGCCCTCGACCTCCACGATGACGATGCAACTGCGCTTGGTGATGGCGCTGGGGCTGCGGCCGAAGCGCGCCGACAGGTCCATCACCGGCACCACCGCGCCGCGCAGGTTGATCACGCCGCGCACGCACGCCGGCATCATCGGCACCGTGGCCAGGCTGCCGTACTCGATGATCTCCTTGATGTGCAGGATGCCGACGGCGAACTGCTCCTCGCCCAGCATGAAGGTCAGGAATTGACTGGGCAGCGCCGCCCCGCTTTGCAGCGCGGCGATCGCCCTGCTGCCATAGGTGACGACGTTGCCGGCCGCCGGTACCGCCTGTTGGTTAGCCATATGCATATGTCTCCTCGTTTCACTAGGCGGCCAGCGCCACCGTGCCTTTGCCGCCAACGGCCTGCATCAGCGCGCCCACGTCCAGGATCAGCGCCACCTCGCCGCTGCCAAGGATGGTCGAGCCGCTGATGCATTTGACCTCGCTGAACATGGGGCTGAGCGGTTTGATGACGGTCTGGAATTCGCCCAGCAGCGTATCGACCACCAGGCCGGCGCGCGCGTTGCCGAGCTTGAGCACGACGATGCTCTCGCGCCGCGTGGCCGCGCCGTCGATGCGGAACAGCGAGCGCAGACGGATGAAGGGCAGCACCTGGCCGCGCAGGTTGCAGTAGTCCTGTCCCGGCTCCGTGGCGAACTCGATGCACTCCTCGATCATGTCGAGCGGGATGACGAACACCGAGCCGCCGACCTGCACCAGGAAGCCGTCGATGATGGCCAGCGTCAGCGGCAGGCGCACGGTGACGGTGGTGCCGGCCCCTTCCCGGCTGCCGACGTCGACGCTGCCGCGCAGCGCCGTGATGTTACGCTTGACGACATCCATGCCGACCCCGCGCCCGGACAGGTTGGTGACTTTCTCCGCCGTCGAGAACCCGGCCTCGAAGATCAGGTTATAGATCTCGGAATCGGTCAGTTTGCGTTCCGGGTCGACCAGCCCGCGCTCGACCGCCTTGGCCAGTATCTTGTCCTTGCGCAGGCCGCCGCCGTCGTCGCTCACCTCGATGACGATGCGGCCCGATTCATGGAAGGCGTTCAGCTTGATCATGCCCTTGGCCGGCTTGCCGGCCGCGATGCGCACATCGGCCGGCTCGATGCCGTGGTCCATGGCGTTGCGCACCAGGTGCATCAACGGATCGCCGATCTTCTCCACCACGGTCTTGTCGAGCTCCGAGTCCTCGCCGTCGACCATCAGGCCGATGTCCTTGCCCAACTCGCGCGCGACGTCGTGCACCACGCGCTGGAAGCGGTTGAAGGTGGCGCCGATCTTGACCATGCGCAGCTCGAGCGCGGCGTCGCGCACCTCCTCCACCAATCCCGACAGCGTCGACGTGCACTCCTGCAGATCGGTGTTGTGTATCTGCTGGCCGATCATGCTGGCGCGCGCGCCGGCGATGATCAACTCCCCCACCAGGTCGATCAGGCGATCGAGCTTGTCGGAGTCGACGCGGATAGAGCGGCTTTCCTGCGCCTTCTGCTCGACCACCTGCTTTTGCTTGGCCAGCGCCGCCTCCACCACCACCGGCGGCACGTTGCCGGCGGCGACCAGGATGCTGCCCAGGCGCTGGGTCGGCTCGTCCTCGCCCTTGGTCTCGTTGTTGGATTGCTGTTGCAGCGCGCCTTGCAGCTCGGAGGCGGTGACGCTGCCGCACATCACCAGTATCTCGCCCAGGCGCGCCGGCATTTCCGGCAAGGCGCGGATCAGATTCACGTACTCCGACACCTTGCTGTGCGGCGGGATGATGCGGATCTCGCAATCGTCCTGCACGAACTCGAACACGCCGGCGATGGCCTCGCGGTCGGCGCTGCTGTCGAAGGCGATTTCGAAACCGAGGTAGCACAGCTCCGCGTCCATTTCGTCGGCGGCCGGCAGCGCGTCGGGAACGGTGGCGATGCCGACGATCCTGCCCAGCTTGGCCAGATAGCGCAGGAACGCGATCGGGTCCATCCCGTTCTGCAGCACGCCGCGGCCGAAGCGCAGCGAGATGTGCCAGTAGTCGCTGTCGCCGGCCACCTTGTCGATGCGTTCGACGCCGGGCTCCGATTGCACCGTCAGCGACTGCGCCGAGGCACCGGTGGCGGCGCCATTGACAGTAGCAACAGGAGCGGCGGCGCCATGGCCGCCCGACATATGACCGCGCAGCTGGTGCAGCAGCATCTCGCCTTCCGGCGCGGTGTCGGGATCGGCCTCCAGTTGGCCGGCCGCCAGCGCTTCGGTCATGCCGGACAAATAGTCGCAGCAGGACAGCAGCAGCACGATCATTTCGTCGTTGAGCACCACGCGTCCGTCGCGCACCTCGTCGAGCAGGCTTTCCACCACGTGGGTGAAGGCGACGATGTGGTCAAGGCTGAACAAACCGGCCGAGCCCTTGATGGTGTGGGCGGCGCGGACGATGGCGTTGATCGCCTCGCCCTGGTCGCCCTCGATGTCGATGTTGAGCAGCGCGTTCTCCATGTCCTCCAGGAGTTCGCGGCTTTCGGTGATAAAGGTCTGTAGCGCTTCGTCCAGGTTCATGACGGGCCCTCTGATGAAAAGTTAGCTATGGATCAGCAAGGCGTCGCCGAAGAAGGCGCCCAGGTTGAGCATCTCGACAATCTCGACGACGGCCGGGCTGTGGTTCAGCAGACGCAGTTCGCGCTTCTCGGCGGCGGCGGTGTTCTTGGCCAGCATCAGCACCTGCAGGCCGGCCGTATCGAGTTCGGTGACGCCGGACAGATCGACTTCCAGCACGCGCGACTTGCGCAGCGCCTCCAGCACGGTCACCTTCAGATCGGCGGCGCGGTAGATCGTCAGCTCGCCGTCAATGGCGATACGGGTGACTTCATTGGCGTCACCGTTGTCGGAGTCTTGGGGCATGCGGATGTCTCCTGGCGTGTGGACGGAATCGGGCGATGGTGGATCAGGATCGGATCAAGGCAATACCAGCTTGGCGACGGCGCCGAGCAGCACCTCGGGCTTGAACGGCTTGACCACCCACGCCTTGGCGCCGGCTGCCTTGCCCTCCTCCTTCTTGCCCTCCTGCGACTCGGTGGTGAGCATGATCACCGGTGTGAAGCGGTAATTCGGCAGCTGCTTGAACTCCTTGACGAAGGTGATGCCGTCCATATTGGGCATGTTCACGTCGCACACCACCAGGTGGATCTTCTGGCCGGTGCATTT
Source organism: Duganella sp. (assembly GCA_039916925.1). Taxonomy (GTDB): domain Bacteria; phylum Pseudomonadota; class Gammaproteobacteria; order Burkholderiales; family Burkholderiaceae_D; genus Rugamonas. Next base: position 2,199 of record JBDSKP010000304.1, on the reverse strand, counting down.
GGACAGCGCGTCGACGCCGTCGCGGCCCTCGATGACGTCGTAGCCCGCGCCCTTGAGCGCGATGCCCACCACCTGGCGCAAAGACGCGGAATCGTCAACCACCATAATCGTTTTTGCCATGGTTTATCTACCTTGTTATCTACCTGTGGTTCAGAAAAAAGTGATCTCGTCGGCGTCGGCGGCGGCCGGCGCGGCGTGCTTCGAGCCGCTGTGCACCGCGTGCTCCTCGGCCATCGCATAGGTCTTTTGCAGTTCGTTCAGCAGCGGCGCCGGGTCGAGCGGCTCGAGCACGCGCTCGGCCTCGTAGCGGCCGCGGTTCTCGCGCAGCAGCGCCGGCAGCAGTTCCATGTTCTCGCGCACGTGCGCCATCACCTGGCTGACGCGGTCCTGGAACTGCAGCTGCACCAGCGCCTGGCCCACCTCGCCCTGGATGCCGATGCTCTCCTGCTTGAGCAGGTCGGACGATCGCACCAGCGCGTCGGTCATCGTGCGGAAGTCGGCCAGCACCGTTTCGATCATGCCCTCGGCCGACTGCATCGAACGGTCTTCCTGCTCGCTCGACTGTTCGGCCGCCTGGCTGGCGGCGAGGATCGCGCTGCTGATCAAGCCGACCCGGTTCGAGATGTTGCGGCCCGTCTCGGCCGAGCGGCTCGACAGGTTGCGCACTTCCTGCGCCACCACCGCGAAGCCGCGTCCCGCGGGACCGGCGCGCGCCGCCTCGATCGCGGCGTTGAGCGCCAGCAGATTGGTTTGCGCGGCGATGCTGGCCACGCCCTCGGCCATGTCGCGCAGCTCGCGCGTGAAGCGTTCCAGGTCCTTGATCTGCGCCAGCATGGAGTGCTTGGAGGCCATCGCCGATTTCATCGACGCCACCACGGAGCCAAGCTGCGACTCGCTGTGCGCGAACACCTCGGTCATCGACGGCGCGCCCTTTTCGCCCTCCAGGCTGGCGGCGTGCAGCGCGTGGTCGAGCTTATCGACGATGCTGGAAAAACGCCCCGCCAGGTCGGCGACGGCTTCCTCCATCTGCGTGCGCGAGTTTTCGATATGGCGGCACCAGATCGGCAGCACGGCGTCGCCGAAGCGTTCGCGCCCGTCGAGATATTCGTCGACCATCGCCGCGCCGCCACCGCCAGCGGCGCCTGTCGCGCCGAACGCGCACCAGCCGGCGGCGCCCAGCAGCAGCGCGGACCACAGCAGCGTGTACCAGCCCCACGCGCCCCAGCCGGCGGCGATCGTCCCCACCGCGCCCGCGCCGGCGAGCGCAAACGGCACCACCACGCCCCTGTCCAACACAAACGAATCTGTCTTCACCAAACGCCACCCCGCTGAGCTCTCGAAGACGCTCCGATGGGTGCGCCCGAGGTCCAACTCTATCGCACTTGAACAGCGTTTGTTCTCATAAAGTTGAAATGGATCAGACCCGGAGCTCTATCCTGTTGCACCCGCGCAACCACGAACGGCGCCTTGTGGAGACTAGCAAAACGGTACTTTCCCGCGGGCCGCAGCCGGCCGTCGATCTCGACAATTTCTTACTTTCAATGTAGATTGACAACGTTGCACACCTGCCATGGCGGCGGTCGCACCCTACACTCACTCAAAGGAAGAAAATGAAACAATATGGCGCGGAATTTTTTGGAACGTTTTGGCTTGTGCTCGGCGGCTGCGGCAGCGCGGTGCTGGCGGCGGCCTTTCCCGGCGTCGGCATCGGCCTGCTGGGCGTGTCGCTGGCCTTCGGCCTGACCGTGTTGACGATGGCCTACGCCATCGGCCACATCTCCGGCTGCCACCTCAATCCGGCGGTGTCGATCGGCCTGTGGGCCGGCGGCCGCTTCCCGGCCAATAAGCTGCTGCCGTATATCGTGGCGCAGGTGCTCGGCGCGATCGTCGCCGGCGGCGTGCTGTACGTGATCGCCTCCGGCAAGGCCGGCTTCGACGTGGCCGGCGGCTTCGCCTCCAACGGCTACGGCGAGCACTCCCCCGACCACTACTCCCTCGCCGCCGCCCTCGTCACCGAGATCGTCCTCACCGCCATGTTCCTCCTGATCATCCTCGGCGCCACCGACCGCCGTGTGCCGACGGGCTTCGCGCCCATTGCCATTGGCCTGGCGCTGACGCTGATCCACCTGATCTCGATCCCGGTGACCAACACCTCGGTCAATCCTGCGCGTTCGACCGCCGTGGCGTTCTATGCCGATA
>JBDSKP010000303.1:0-7834 GCA_039916925.1 Duganella sp. | reverse complement strand
CACGATGCCGCCCGATACGCCCATCTGGTTGAAGATGAAGAAGCCCAGGGTGACGAAACCCATGTGCGCGATCGACGAATAGGCGACCAGTTTTTTCATGTCGGTTTGCACCAGGGCAACCAGACCGATGTAGATGACGGCGATCAGCGACAGGGTGATCATGAAGCCCGACAGGTAGTGGCTGGCGTCCGGCGTGATCGGCAGCGAGAAACGCAGGAAGCCGTAGGCGCCCAGCTTCAGCATGATCGCTGCCAGCACGGCGGAACCGCCGGTTGGCGCTTCGACGTGGACGTCCGGCAGCCAGGTGTGGACCGGGAACATCGGCACCTTGACGGCGAAGGCCATGAAGAAGGCGATGAAGATGAAGATCTGCTCTCGCATCGTCAATGGCGTCAGGTGCCAGGTCAGGATGTCGAAGGTGCCCGTCACGCGGTACAGGTAGATGATAGCGACCAGCGTCAGCAAGGAGCCGAAGAAGGTATAGAGGAAGAACTTGAACGACGCGTACACGCGGTTCTCGCCGCCCCACACCCCGATGATGATGTACATCGGGATCAGGGTCGCTTCGAAGAAGAAGTAGAACAGCAGGCCGTCCATCGCGCAGAACACGCCGATCATCAGGCCGGACAGGATCAGGAAGGCGCCCATGTATTGAGCGACGCGCTTCTGGATCACCTGCCAGGCCGAGATCACGACGATCACGGTGATGAACGCCGTCAGCGGCACGAACCACAGCGACAGGCCGTCGATGCCGAGCGAGTAGTAAATGTTGAACGTCTGGATCCAGGGCGACTTCTCCACGAACTGCATGCCGTGGGCGGCGTTGTTGAAATTGGTGATCAGCGGGATCGTGGCGGCGAAGCTGACGATCGCGCCGATCAGCGAACCGACGCGGACCAGCGCCGCGTTGGTGTCGCGGCCGACGGCCAGCACGATCAGGCCGAAGATGATCGGAAGCCAGATCGCCAGGCTCAGGTACGGAGGTAAGGTGGATATAGTTGACTGCATCATGGTTATCGTTATCTCTTTGCGTATCAGCTAATTAAGCGTGCCAAAACGGCAGGAAGTAGACCAGGAACCCCAGAATGCCGAGGATCATGACGAAAGCGTAGTGGTAGATGTAACCCGTCTGCCCCAAACGCGTCAGCTTCGAGATCCAGTTCACGACCTTGGCGCTGCCGTTGACCAGCAGGCCGTCGATCAGGGTCTTGTCGCCGACGTTCCACAGGCCGTTACCCAGCAGGCGCGCGCCACCGGCGAACACCACCTCGTTGAACTTGTCCATGTAGTACTTGTTATCCAACAGCGTGTGGATCGCCTTGCCGTTGGCGTAGAACCATGCCGGTACGCGTGGATTGATCATGTAGCAGTAATAAGCGCATGCCACGCCGCCGATCGCCAGCCACAGGGGCAGCGACGTCAGCGAATGGATCGCCATGGCCATAGGACCGTGGAACTCTTCGCCCAGGATCTCCATCGCCTTGTGGTTATGGCCGATGAAGATGACGTCCTTGAAGAAGCCGCCGTGCAGCATAGGCTCGATCGTCAGGTAACCGATCAGCACCGAAGGGATGGCCAGCATCACCAGCGGGAACCAGACCACGAATGGCGATTCATGCGGTTTCTGGCCCGGCTCCAGGCCGTGGTGCGCGTGGTCGTCTTCTTCCTCTTCATGGTGCGCGTCCGAATCGTGACCGTGCGCGGCCGGATCGGCGTGCGCGGCGGCGGCAGCGTGGTGCGCATCGTGTGCGTGATGATCGTGGGCGTGGGCCTGGCCGAAGCGCTCCTTACCATGGAACACCAGGAAGTACATACGGAACGAGTAGAACGCGGTCACGAACACGCCGGCCAGCACGGCGAAGTTGGCGAAGCCCGAACCCCAGATGTGGGTCTCGTGCACCGCTTCGATGATCGAATCCTTCGAGTAGAAGCCGGAGAAGAACGGAGTACCGATCAGCGCCAGGGAACCGAGCAAGGAGGTGATCCAGGTGATCGGCATGTACTTGCGCAGGCCGCCCATGTTGCGGATGTCCTGGTCGTGGTGCATGCCGATGATGACCGAACCGGCGCCAAGGAACAGCAGCGCCTTGAAGAACGCGTGGGTCATCAGGTGGAACACGGCCACCGAATAGGCGGACGAACCCAGTGCCACGGTCATGTAGCCCAGCTGCGACAGGGTCGAGTAGGCGACCACGCGCTTGATGTCGTTCTGGATGATGCCCAGGAAGCCCATGAACAGCGCGGTGATCGAGCCGATGACCAGGATGAACGACAGCGCGGTGTCCGACAGCTCGAACAGCGGCGACATGCGCGACACCATGAAGATACCGGCGGTGACCATCGTCGCGGCGTGGATCAGTGCCGAGATCGGGGTCGGACCTTCCATCGAATCAGGCAGCCAGACGTGCAGCGGGAACTGCGCCGACTTGCCCATCGCGCCGATGAACAGGCAGATACAGGCGACGGTCAGCAGCATCCAGTCGGTGCCCGGCAAGGTCAGCATCGACAGCGCTTCCTTCTTGGCGAAGACTTCCTGGTAGTTCATGGTGCCGGCGTAGGCCAGCAGCAGGCCGATGCCGAGGATGAAGCCGAAGTCGCCGACGCGGTTGACCAGGAACGCCTTCATGTTGGCCACGATCGCCGTTGGGCGCGTGTACCAGAAGCCGATCAGCAGGTACGAGACCAGACCCACCGCTTCCCAGCCGAAGAACAGCTGCAGGAAGTTGTTGGCCATGACCAGCATCAGCATCGAGAACGTGAACAGCGAGATGTAGGCGAAGAAGCGGTTATAGCCCTCGTCTTCCGCCATGTAGCCGATGGTGTAGATGTGCACCATCAGCGACACGAACGTCACCACGCACATCATCATCGCCGACAGCGAATCGATCTGGAAGCCCACTTCGAACTTGATGCCGGCGATCGTCATCCAGTTGTAGATGGTGCCGTTGAACCCGGCCCCATGGAGCACGTCGTTCAACGTCATCGCCGACAGGATGAAGGCGACCAGCACGCCCAGGATGGTCGCCGTGTGCGAAGTCTTGCGACCGACGACGTTGCCAAAGAATTTGGTTCCTAACAAACCCGCGATCGCAGCGCCGGCCAGCGGCGCCAGAGGTACGGCCAGTAGGAGGTTAGGGTTAAGAAGAGTACCCGCCATGATGAACCTTAATCGTTATTTTTCGAGATTAGAACTAAAGCCGCAGGATCAACCCTTCAGGCTATCCAGGTCTTCCACATTGATGGTGTCCAGATTACGGAACAGCACCACCAGAATCGCGAGGCCGATCGCCGATTCGGCGGCCGCCACGGTCAGGATGAAGAAAACGAAGACCTGCCCGGCCGCGTCGCCCAGGGAGTGGGAGAACGCGATGAAGTTCATGTTCACCGCCAGCAGCATCAATTCGATGGCCATCAGCAGGATAATGATGTTCTTGCGATTCAGGAAAATACCGACGATCGAGATCGCGAACAGAATCGCGCCAAGAACGAGGTAGTGAGCTAGCGATAAAGTCATGGTGTCTCCTTTACTTCGGCCGAACCGGCGACGGCGCCACGGCTGGTGACGGCGTCGATCTTGACGATCTTCAGACGGTCGTTGCGCTTGACGCGGACGGCGTCGGCCGGGTCGAAATGTTTGGTGTCCTTGCGCTTGCGCAGCGTCAGCGCCACCGCCGCGATGATCGCGACCAGCAGGATCGCCGCGGCGATCTCGAAGCCGTAGACATATTTGGTGAAGATCAGGATACCCAGTTCCTTGGTGCCGCCGATGTTGCCGGCGCTGACGGCCTGCTGGTCGAACGACAGGAAGGAGCGCCACAGCACGGCGGCCATTTCCAGCACGATGATGGCGCCGACGAGCGACGCGATCGGCAGGTAGCCCCAGAAGTTTTCCCGCATCTTCTCGGTGTCGATATCGAGCATCATCACCACGAACAGGAACAGCACCATGACGGCGCCGACATAGACCAGCACCAGCACGATGGCCAGGAACTCGGCTTCGAGCAGCATCCAGATGCCGGCGGCCGAGAAGAACGCCAGCACCAGGAACAGCGCGGCGTGCACCGGGTTGCGGTCTGTGATAACGCGCAACGCAGCCAATACCATGATGGCTGAGAAGGCGTAGAACAAAGCAGTTTTAAATTCCATAACTAACCCAAGAGACGTACAGTTTTATTGATCAACACGCTGCGACCCGCCCTGCCCCCAATACCGGCCGGGAAACATGACAGGTCATCGATCAGCGGTAAGGAGCGTCGGCTGCGCGGGCTTCGGCGATCTGGTTTTCGTAACGATCGCCGACGGCCAGCAGCATCTCTTTGGTGTAGTACAAATCACCGCGCTTCTCGCCGTGGTATTCCAGCACGTGCGTCTCGACGATCGAATCGACCGGGCAGGACTCTTCGCAGAAACCGCAGAAGATGCACTTGGTCAGATCGATGTCGTAACGCGTGGTGCGGCGCGAGCCGTCGTCGCGCTGTTCCGACTCGATGGTGATGGCCATCGCCGGGCACACCGCTTCGCACAGTTTGCAGGCGATGCAGCGTTCTTCGCCGTTCGGATAGCGGCGCAGCGCGTGCAGGCCGCGGAAGCGCGGCGACATCGGCGTCTTCTCTTCCGGGTACTGCACGGTGATTTTGCGCGAGAACATGTACTTGCCCGTCAGCGCCATCCCTTTGATCAATTCGGCCAGCATGAAGCTGCCGAAAAAGTCTTTTAATCGTTCCATTTTCTCTTGTCCTTACTTCCAGATATTCCAGGATGTCTGCATCCAGCCGGCCACGAACACCAGGTACACCAGCGTCAGAGGAATGAACACTTTCCAGCCCAGACGCATGATCTGGTCATAACGGTAGCGTGGGAAGGTACCGCGCACCCAGATGAAGACCGACACCAGGAAGAACGCCTTGACGAACAACCAGAAGAAGCCGCCGAAACCGCCGCCGAACTCGAGGAAGGCGAATGGCGCGGACCAGCCGCCCAGGAACATGATCGAACCGATGGTCGCGATCAGGATCATGTTGGCGTATTCGGCCAGCATGAACATGGCGTAGGCCATGCCCGAGTATTCGACCATGTGGCCGGCGACTATCTCGGACTCGCCCTCGACCACGTCGAACGGGTGGCGGTTCGCTTCGGCCAGGCCGGAGGTCAGGTAGACCACGAACAGCGGCAGCAGCGGCAGCCAGTTCCACGACAGGATGTTGATACCCTTGGCGGCGAACATGCCCACCTGCTGGCCGGCGACGATGTCGCCGAAGTTCAGCGAGCCCGACACCATCAGGATCACGACGAACACGAAGCCCATCGGGATTTCGTAGGAAATCATCTGCGCCGAGGCGCGCATCGCGCCCATGAACGAGTACTTCGAGTTCGAGGCCCAGCCGGCGATGATGATGCCGTAGACTTCCATCGAGGTGATCGCCATCAGCAGCAGCAAGGCGGCGTTAACGTTGGCCAGCACCGCTTGCGGACCGAATGGCACCACCGACCATGCGGCCAGCGCCGGCATGATGGTCATGATCGGACCAATGACGAACAGGCCGGGGTTGGCCTTGGCCGGCATGATGATCTCTTTGAACAGCAGCTTGAGCGCATCGGCGATCGGCTGCAGCAGGCCCATGGGACCGACGCGGTTCGGACCGACGCGGATCTGGATCCAGCCGATGAACTTACGTTCCCACAGCGTCAGGTAGGCGACAAGGCCCATCAGCGGCAGCAACACCAGGACGATCTTGATCATCGTCCAGACGATCGGCCACACCGGCGCGATCGGGCTGGTGGCGCCCAGGTCATACAATGTAGTGACGAATTCAGGCAGAGCCATTATTTACCCTCCCCTGCTTTTTCAACGGTGATTGGACCGAACATGCCACCCAGTACGGCGGTGGCCAGATGCGCAGCGGCGACGCGCACGGCGTTCGCTGGCAGGCTTGCGTCGACGGCGGCGATCAGGATCGCGCTGCCGGAACCTTGCGTTACCTTGACGGTGTCGCCGGCGACGACGCCCAGCTGCTGCGCCAGGGCGCCCGACAGGTGCGCCTTAGGAGCGGCCGAATCGGCCATCTTTTGCAGCGACTCGGCGCGGCGCACGACGGCGTCGGCGAAGTAGATCGGCACGTCGGCGATACGCTCGGTGCCGGTGGTCGAAATCGAACCGGCGAAGTTGGACGCGACGACGGCTTGCTTGCTGATGTTGTTCAGCTTCGCAGAGAAATCAGCGGCGCCAACGACTTCGTCGCGGATCGCTTCCGAGGTGTCGTAGTCGAAACCGGACAGGCCGAGGATGTTACCCAGCACGCGCAGCACTTTCCACGCCGGGCGGGTTTCCAGCAGCGGCTTGACGGTGCCGTTGAAGCTTTGCGGACGGCCTTCGCAGTTGACGAAGGTGCCCGAGGTTTCGCTGAATGGCGACACCGGCAGCAGCACGTCGGCATAGTCCATGCCGTGCTTGTAGGCGGACATGACGACGACCATCTCGGCTTTTTTCAGCGCGGCGACGGCGGCCTGCGGGTTGTACGCGTCCAGCTCAGGCTCGACGTTCAACAGCACGTAGGCTTGTTTGGCTTCGGTGAAGGCCGGAACCTTGGCACCGTTGGCGTTGACCAGGTAGGCGCCGACGGTGTTGGCCGCCTCGGTCAGGTAGCCCAGTTTGGCGCCGGTTTGTTCGGCGATCCATTGCGCGGCGGCGTGCAGCGCGGCCGCTTGCGGGTGCTGCGTCGCCGCGTTACCCAGGAAGACGCCCTTGGTGATGGTCGACGCGTCGCCGGAGATCAGCGAAGCGGCGATCGCGGTCGCGGCGTCCGACGCCTCGATGCCGTCGAAGCCGGCGGGAGCCGAGACTTCCTTGGCCTTGGCGACAGCCACCACCACTTGCGACAGGGCCGACAGCCACTCCGACGGCGCGGCGACCATCTTGTTCGCCACCTTCATCAGCAGGTCGTCGTCGGTCGCGTGCAGCACCGACAGCTTGGCGCCGTTCTTGACGGCGGTGCGCAGGCGGGTCGCCAGCAGCGGGTGGTCCTTGCGCAGGAACGAGCCGATCACGAAGGCGCGGTTCAACGCGCCGAATTCGGTGATGCTCATGCCCAGCCAAGGGGTCACGTCCGACAGCGAGAAATCGCTGTGGCGCAGGCGCGTGTCGACGCTGTCCGAGCCCATGGCGCGGGTCAGCTTTTGCAGCAGGTGCAGTTCTTCCAGGGTCGAATGCGGCGTCGCCAGCGAGGCCAGCGCGTTGTTGCCGTGTTCGTGCTTGATGTTCTTCAGGCCGTGCGCGACGTATTCCAGCGCGGTCTGCCAGCTCACTTCCTTCCATTCGCCGCCCTGCTTCAGCATCGGCTGGGTCAGGCGGTCGTCGGCGTTCAGGCCTTCGTAGGCGAAGCGGTCCTTATCGGAGATCCAGCACTCGTTGACGGCGTCGTTCTCCAGCGGCAGCACGCGCATGACCTTGCCGTTCTTGACCTGGACGATCAAGTTCGAACCCAGGCCGTCGTGCATCGACACCGACTTGCGACGCGACAGTTCCCAGGTACGGGCGCTGTAGCGGAACGGCTTCGACGTCAGCGCGCCGACCGGGCACAGGTCGATCATGTTGCCCGACATTTCCGAGTTGACGGTCTGGCCGACGAAGGCGGTGATCTCCGAGTGTTCGCCGCGGCCGATCATGCCCAGCTCCATGACGCCGGCCACTTCCTGGCCGAAACGCACGCAGCGGGTGCACTGGATGCAGCGCGCCATCTCTTGCATGGAGACCAGCGGACCGGCATCCTTCGGCACGACCACGCGCTTGTCTTCCTCGTAGCGCGAATCGCCCTTGCCGTAGCCGACGGCCAGATCC
>JBDSKP010000302.1:0-4341 GCA_039916925.1 Duganella sp. | reverse complement strand
TGCCCTCGACGTGCGCCTTGTCGAACTGCACCGGAATGCCGAAGGCGATGGCCGACATGATGGTGGCCTTGTGGGCCGCGTCCACGCCCTCGATGTCGAAGGTCGGGTCGGCCTCGGCGTAGCCCAGGCGCTGCGCTTCCTTCAGCACGGTGTCGAAGTCCAGGCCCTTGTCGCGCATTTCGGAGAGGATGAAGTTGGTGGTGCCGTTGATGATGCCGGCCACCCACTCGATGCGGTTGGCCGACAGCCCTTCGCGCAGCGCCTTGATGATGGGAATGCCGCCGGCCACCGCCGCTTCGAACGCGACCATGACGCCCTTGTCGTGCGCGGCGGCGAAGATCTCGTTGCCGTGCACGGCCAGCAGCGCCTTGTTGGCGGTGACCACGTGCTTGCCGTTGGCGATGGCCCGCAGCACCAGCGCCTTGGCCTCGTCGTAGCCGCCGATGAGCTCGACGACGATGTCGATTTCGGGATCGTTGACGATGTCGAACGGGTCGGCGACCACTTTGACCTTGCCGCCGGTGCGCTCCTTGGCGCGCTCGAGGTTGCGGGCGGAGACGGCCACCACTTCGATACCGCGTCCGGCGCGGCGGCGGATTTCTTCCTGGTTGCGTTCCAACACGTTGAACGTTCCGGAGCCGACGTTGCCGACGCCTAACAAGCCTACTTTGATGGGTTTCATATAAATCGTTTCGTAAGATCTGAATTAGAAGCTGGCGCCGTGGCGCTTGCGGTAGCCTTCCATGAATTTGGCGATGCGGCCGAAGGCCTCCGTCATATCGTCCGAGTTGGGCAGGAACACGACGCGGAAGTGGTCCGGCGCGATCCAGTTGAAGCCGCTGCCCTGGACGATGAGCACTTTCGTTTCCGCCAGCAATTCGTAGGCGAACTGCTGGTCGTCCGCAATCGGGTAGATTTTCGGATCGAGGCGCGGGAACATGTACAGCGCCGCTTTCGGCTTGACACAAGTGACGCCCGGAATATCGGTCAGCAGCTTGTAGGCCAGATCGCGTTGCTTCAACAGGCGCCCGCCCGGTCCCACCAGGTCTTGTATCGACTGGTAGCCGCCGAGCGCAGTCTGGATCGCAAACTGCCCCGGTGCGTTGGCGCACAAGCGCATCGAGGCCAGCATGTTGAGGCCCTCGATATAGTCTTTCGCATGGGATTTCTCGCCCGACACCACCATCCAGCCGGAGCGGTAGCCGCAGGCGCGGTAGTTCTTCGACAGGCCGTTGAAGGTGACGAACAGCACGTCGTCGGCCAGCGAGGCGATGGAGACGTGCTCGGCCTCGTCGTACAGCACCTTGTCGTAGATTTCGTCGGCGTAGATGATCAACTGGTGCTGGCGCGCCAGCTCGATGATCTGCTGCAGCAGCTCGACCGGGTATAGCGCGCCGGTGGGGTTGTTCGGGTTGATGACGACAATAGCGCGCGTGTTCGAGGTGATTTTGCGGCGGATGTCGTCGATGTCCGGATACCAATCCTGCTGCTCGTCGCAGATGTAGTGCACCGGCGTGCCGCCGGACAGGCTGACGGCGGCGGTCCACAACGGATAATCCGGGGCCGGCACCAGCACCTCGTCGCCGGTGTTGAGCAGCGCGTTCATCGACATGACGATCAGCTCGGACGCGCCGTTGCCCAGGTAGATGTCGTCGATCGACACGCCGGCGATGTTCTTGCCCTGCGTGTAATGCATGACCGCCTTGCGCGGCGCGAACATGCCCTTGGAATCGGTGTAGCCGGCCGCGTTGGACAGGTTGAGCTTCATATCCTGGACGATCTCGTCCGGGGGATCGAAACCGAACACGGCGAGGTTGCCGATATTCAACTTCACGATCTTGTGGCCTTCTTCCTCCATTTGCCGGGCTTTTTCCGGCACCGGGCCGCGGATCTCGTAGCAGACTTCCGCCAGTTTGTTCGATTTATTAATCGGTCGCAAAATAAAATCCTGTCTTGGTGAGGCAAACCGCTGTGACCTGCCAAAAACGCGCTGGCGGCCTGTGCTGCGATGCGAAAAGAACCATTCTGCCGAAAGCCACCCGTTTAATCAACCTCTGGCGGGCGAAACGGCGAAGCGCGGGCCGAAAAACGCTACAATGGCACTTAAGCCACCAAATTCGATGAACCACATAGACACGTAGGGCGGATTAGGCGGAACGCCGTAATCGGCCATCGACGAGCCGCCAGCGGCACATGCATGGCCGATCACGCCGCGCCCATCCGCCCCACGTCGTACGTGTCCCCGTCTCCAACCGCACAAATACCATGAAGCTCCACGCAAGCGACACCAAAAAATACCAAACCGTCACCGGCTACGATGAAACCGGCGTCGAAATCAACGCCCAGCGCTACAACTACAGCCTGATCGTGCTGCCGGAAAGCGAACCGCGCGCCTGGAACGCGCCGACCTTCGAATCGATCACCGCCGAGCATTTCGACATCATCGGCGCCGACTCGCCCGACGTCGTCATCCTCGGCACCGGCGCCAAACAGCGCTTCATCCACCCGCGCCTGACGGCCGCGCTGACGATGCGCCGCATCGGCGTCGAATGCATGGACAGCCAGGCCGCCTGCCGCACCTACAACATCCTGATGGGCGAAGGCCGCAAGGTCACGCTGGCGCTGATCATCGACACCACCGGCACGGCGGGCGCCTGAACCGGCCCGCCGGTCCGGGGCGCCAGGCCATGGGCGACGGCGCCTCCAACGACGCCGGCGACCACCAGCGCCGCAAGCGCGCGGTGGTCTTCGCGCACCACGCCATCGGCCTGCGCTGCCTGAAGGTGCTGCTGGCCGGCGGCGTCGACGTCGCGCTGGTGGTCACCCACGCCGACGCCGGCGACGACGGCGTCCACGAATCGGTGACGTCCCTGTGCCGCGAAGAACGCATCCGCCGCATCGCGCCCGACAGCGCCGAGGCGCCCGGACTGCTGGAGCAAGCGCGCGACGCCAAGCCGGACCTGATGTTCAGCCTGGGCTACGGCCACCTGCCGCCGGCGGACCTGCTGGCCGTCGCCCCCGCCTACAACATGCACGCCTCGCTGCTGCCGGAGTTCCGTGGCCGCTCGCCGGTCGAATGGGCGGTGCTGCACGATGCCGCCACCACCGGCGCCAGCCTGCACGAGATGACCGCCCGGCCCAACGCCGGCGCCATCGTCTCGCAGATGGAGGTGCCGATCCTGCCCGACGACACGGCCTGGGAAGTGTCCGCCAAGGTCGTCGTGGCCGCCGAGCAAACCTTGTGGCGCGTGCTGCCGTCGCTGCTCGACGGCACCGCGCCGCGCCTGTTCAACGACATCGGCGCGGGCCCCTGCCTGCCCCTGCGCACGGCGGCGGACGGCCTCATCGACTGGCGCCAGCCGGCGCGCCAGGTCTACAATCTGCACCGCGCGATGGCGCCACCCGGCCACGGTGCTTACACCGACGTCGACGCCGTGCGCTACGTCATCGAACGGGCGCGCCTGTCGGGAAATTTCGGCAACGTGGCCGCCATCGGTTTGCCACCGGGCTTGACCGTGGTGGATAATTGCATCTTTGGCGTGTGCGGCGACGGCCGCATGCTGACGATTTCGGGCCTGAGCGCCGGCGGCGCGCCCGTCACGGCCGCGGTGCTCCGGGAGCGCCTGCGCGCCCGGGCATGACGCCAACATTTACTTCGGGCGCGGGCTTGAACGGCGAAAACTTGCCCTCACATTGTCGATGTCCATCTCCAGGAGAAAACCAGTGGCTGATAGCCAACCCGCAATAACCGACTTTTCCGCCCCCATGACGAGCGGCCAGACTTTCCAGTTGTCGGGCCGGCCGGCGCGCCATACGGTGCTGTTTTTCTACCCGAAAGACAATACCCCAGGCTGCACCACCGAAAACATGGCGTTCCGCGATTTGTACGAACAGTTCCAGGCCGCCGGCACCGAAATCTACGGCATCAGCCGCGATTCGCTGCGCTCGCACGAAAGCTTCAAAGCCAAGCTGGGCCTGCCTTTCGAGCTCATTTCCGATGCCGACGAGGCGGTCTGCACGCAGTTCAACGTCATGAAAATGAAGCAAATGTACGGCAAGACCGTCCGTGGCGTCGAGCGCAGCACGTTTATCATTGACGCTGCTGGGCAATTGGTGAAAGAATGGAGAGGCGTGAAGGTAGCGGGTCACGTCGATGAAGTGCTGGAATTTGTGGCGCGTCAGGCTTAACAGGTTTGCGCGTTGCCTTTCAGAGTTGCTCAACCGTAGCAGAATCATGCGCATCCAGCCATTTTGTTAACCATTTTGAGTCATCACTGTAACTCTTCCCACCCTACATGGTGGCCAGCCGGCCACCACGCGGTACTTTCTCCGGGCAAGATG
>JBDSKP010000301.1:0-2989 GCA_039916925.1 Duganella sp. | reverse complement strand
CACCGCGCCCGTCGCCAACCAGCTCGAGACCGTGATCGTCACCGCCCAGCGCCGCGCGGAGAACATCAAGGACGTGCCGATGTCGATCGCCACCATCAAGGGCGACAAGCTCGACGTGCTGACCTCCGGCGCCGGCGACATCCGCGTGCTGTCGGGCCGCTCGCCCTCCCTGAACATCGAATCCGACTACGGCCGCGCCTTCCCGCGCTTCTACATCCGCGGCCTGGGCAACACCGACTTCGACCTCAACGCCTCGCAGCCGGTCGGCTACGTGATGGACGACATCGTCCAGGAAAACGCCATGCTCAAGGGCTTCCCGGTGTTCGACGTCGACCAGGTTGAAGTGCTGCGCGGCCCGCAGGGCACCTTGTTCGGCCGCAACTCGCCGGCCGGCGTGATCAAGTTCGACTCGGCCAAGCCTGTGTTCAAGCAGGAAGGCTATCTGCAACTGGGCATCGGCAACTACTCGGCCAAGAACGTCGAAGGCGCGTTCAACTTCCCGGTCAGCGACACCGTGGCGCTGCGCTTCTCCGGCACCAGCCAGCACCGCGACGACCGCGTGCACAACACCAACCCGACGCCGGGCAAGGGCACCCAGGACTTCGAAGGCTACGGCGACAACGCCTTCCGCCTGCAGGCGCTGGTGCAGCCGAACAAAGACCTGAGCGCGCTGTTTAATTACCACCAGCGCAACTACCACGGCAGCGCCACCTTGTTCCGCGCCAACATCATCAAGCAGGGCACCAACGACATCGTCGACGGCTTCGACTACGGTTCCTACCCGAGCGACGGCGTCAACTACCAGAAGCTGGAAACCAAGGGCGGCAGCATGCGCCTGAAGTACAACCTGTCCGACATCACGCTGCACTCGATCACCGGCTACGAAAAGCTCAAGTTCAACAGCCGCGCCGACGTCGACGGCGGCTACGGCGCCGTGTTCGCGCCACCGTACGGCCCGGGACGGATTCCATTCCCGGTCGAGACGGCGGACTTGCTGCCCAACCATAAGCAGTTCACGCAGGAGTTCCGCGCCGAGTCCAACTACAAGGGACCGTTGCAGTGGATCGGCGGGTTGTTCTACTTCAAAGAGAACATCCAGATCGACAGTATCAGCTTCAATTCCCTCGCCGCCGGCAACCCGCAGAACACCGCCTACGCGCAACAGTTCCAGGACGCCAAGTCGTGGGCCGCTTTCGGCTCGCTCAACTACACCGTCTCGGACAAGTTCAAACTGCGCGGCGGCCTGCGCTACACCGACGACAAGAAGGACTTCCGCGCCGCGCGCACCGACTTCGACGCCAACAACGTGCTGATCACGGTGCCGCACGCGCTGAACAGCACCTCGCACAATGTCAGCTGGGACTTGAGCGGCACCTATGAGCTCGACAAGAACACCAACCTGTTCGCCCGCGTCGCCACCGGCTACCGCGCGCCGTCGATGCAGGGCCGCCTGAACCGCCTGATCGACGTGCCGTCGATGGCCGGCGCCGAGAAGGCGCTGTCGTACGAGGCCGGCGTCAAGCAGGACCTGTTCGACAAGCGCGCGCGCCTGAGCGCGGCCGTGTTCCAGTACCGCGTGAAGGACAAGCAGCTGACCGCCGGCAGCGGCACGGTCAACATGAACCAGCTGCTCAACGCCGACAAGGTCACCGGCCAGGGTGTCGAGCTGGACTTCCAGGCCAACCTGGGCTACGGCTTCAGCACCACGGCCGGCTACAGCTTCAACGACACCGAGATCAAGGACAAGAGCGTGCGCGTCCAGTATTGCGGCAACCTCGCCAACAATGCCGGCCTGGGCTGCACGCCGACCGATCCGGTGGCCGCCGGCTTCCCTGGCAACGTTCTGATCGACGGCAACGACCTGCCGCGCGCGCCGCGCCACCAGGCCAACTTCACGCTCAAGTACAGCACCGACGTGGCCAACGGCGAGCTGTACGCGCTGACGGACTGGAGCTACCGCAGCGGCTACAACTTCTTCCTGTACACGGCGCCGGAATACCGCGCCAAGTCGCTGGTCGAAGGCGGCGTACGGCTCGGCTACAAATGGGGCGACGGCAAGTATGAGGTCGCCGGGTTCGGGCGCAACATCACCAACAAGATCGTTTTGTTGAGCGCGATCGAGTTCGACAACCTGACCGGCATGTTGAACGAGCCGCGCACCTGGGGCGCGACCTTCAAGGTCAACTTCTAAATCGACGCCAACAAAAATCCCCGCGCATCGCAAGGTGCGCGGGGATTTTTACATCCGGGAGTTTGAATGAATACTGTCGTCAACTTGTGGCCGCTGCTGGGCGTGGCCGTTATCGTGCTCGGCTTCGCGCTGCGCGCGCATCCGGTGCTGGTGGTGATCGCCGCCTGCGCCGTCACCGGCTTCGCCGCGTCGATGGACGTCGAACACCTGCTGGCGGTGCTGGGCGCCGCCTTCGTCAAGACCCGCAACCTGCCGCTGATCCTGCTGCTGCCGCTGGCGGCCATCGGGCTGCTCGAGCGCTACGGCTTGAAGGAGCACGCGCAGGCGTCGATCGCGCGCATCAAGTCCGCCACCACCGGCCGCCTGCTGATCGTTTATCTGGCGATCCGCGAGATCAGCGCCGCCTTCGGTCTGACCAGCATCGGCGGCCATCCGAACATGGTGCGCCCGTTGATCGCGCCGATGGCCGAGGGCGCGGCCGAGAACCGCTATCCGGCGTTGACCGACGCGCTGCGCCACCGTATCCGCGCCATGTCCGCCGCCACCGATAACGTCGGCCTGTTCTTTGGCGAGGACGTGTTCGTGGCCTTCGGCGCCATCGTGCTGATGCAAACCATCCTGCGCGGCGAGGGGCTGGAGGTCGATCCCCTGCACATCGCGTTGTGGGGCATTCCGACGGCGGTGACGGCGTTCGTCATCCATTCGTGGCGCCTGCACCGGCTCGACGCGCACATCGCCCGCGCGATGCTGAAGGGCCAGTCATGATACTGAGGCTCGATTTCTTCTACATCGTGCTCG
>JBDSKP010000300.1:0-4287 GCA_039916925.1 Duganella sp. | reverse complement strand
CGAGATTATAAGGGGTCGGGCGTCAACCTGTCAAATGCACTCAGGACATTATTTGCCGCCGAGGCGCTCCTTCGCCGTGACGGCCGCCGACGATTCCGGATATTGCTTGATCAGATCCTGCAGCGTCTTCTTGGCGGCCTTGTCCTTGAGCTCGGTCTGGCAGCTGGCGATGTTGAGCATGGCGTCCGGCGCCTTCGGGCTGTCCGGATAGTTCTTCAGCACCTGCAGCTGGGCCGAAATGGCGCTCTTGCAGTCGCGCTGGGCGTAGAAGGCGTTGCCCAGCCAGTACTGCGCGTTGGGCGTGTACGCCGACGCCGGGAACTGGCGCACGAACTCGGCCAGCGCGGTGCCGGCGGCCTTGTAGTCCCCCGCCTTGAACAGCTGCATGGCGGCGTCGTAGTTCTTTTGCTCGTTCGGGTCGACCTGGGCCGCCTTGCCGTCCACGGTCACTTCACGCGGCTCGAGCTTGCGCAGGCGGGTGTCGAGGTCGACGTAGAAATCCTTCTGGCGTTTTTGCGCGTTCGACAGCTCGTTTTGCAGCACTTCGATCTGGCCGCGCAGCTTGTTGAGCTCCTGCATCGTGTTTTCGTTTTGCGTGACCATGTCCAGCGCGGCAGACTTGTCGGACTTGGTGTCCAGGCGCGCGTTCATTTCGATGCGCATCGCTTCGACCTTGGCGCGCAGGTCGAGCAGGGCTTTACGGGCTTCGTCGTCGTCGAACAGGCCGGCGTGCGCTTGCATCGGCAGCCATGTCAGCGCGGCCAGCAGGGCGGCGGCAAGGCCGGATTTGGAGAGTTTCTTCATGTCGGGCGCTTTCTGCAAATCAAAATGGAAACGGGGCGGGGCGCGGATAACACCGCGCGCCGCCCCGTATTATGCCTGTGACCCGGCAAAAGGGTGGTGCTTTCGATTACTTGTAGACGATGTCGGCACGACGGTTCTGCGCCCATGCCTCTTCGTTCGAACCGGTCGCTTTCGGCTTTTCCTTGCCCAGCGAGACCGCTTCGATCTGCGATTCCGGCACGCCCAGCGTGGTCATGGCCTTGCGCACGGCTTCGGCGCGCTTCTGGCCCAGCGCCAGGTTGTACTCGGAGCCGCCGCGTTCGTCGGTGTTGCCTTGGATCAGGATCGAGCGCGATTTGTTCTTGGTCAGGTAGGCCGAGTGGTTTTCCACGATCGGCTTGCCGTCGGCGCGCACGACGTAGCTGTCGAAGTCGAAGTACACGCTGCGGTTGGCCAGCACGCCTTTTGGATCGTCCAGCGGATCCAGCGATTTGGTTTCGACCGGGGCGACGGTGCGGGTGTCCGACTGCGACGGCGCGGCTTTTTCGACCGGACGCTCGACGACCGGCGCCGGTTCGGCGACCTTGACCGGGGTCGAGCAGGCGGACAGGATGGCGGCGGTGGTGACGGCGAAAGCTAAGCTGCTGATTTTGCGCATTTGATTCTCCTAGTAGTGATCAGTTGGAATTTACTGCATGAACGGACCCCAGGTGGGCTCCTTGATGTTGCCCGCCTGAGTGGTCAGGCGTTGCTTTACACGTCCGTCGACCGATACCACGGCCAGCGACTTGCGGCCGCCGGCTTGCGTCGCGTACATGATGTATTTGCCGTTGGGGGCGAAGCTCGGCGACTCGTCGCTGGTGGTGTCGGACAGGCGCTGCTCCTGGCCGCTGGCCAGGTCCAGCACGTACAGCTGGAAGTTACCGTCGCGGCGCGAGATGTAGGCCAGGGTCTTGCCGTCCGACGAGATGCGCGGGCTGGTGTTGTAGCTGCCGCTGAACGTCACGCGCTTGGCCTCGCCGCCGTCGGCGCCCATGCGGTAGATCTGCGGGCCGCCGCTGCGGTCGCTGGTGAAGTAGATGCTCTGGCCGTCGGCCGACCACTGCGGCTCGGTGTCGATGCCGTTGCTGTTGGAGACGCGGCGCAGGCTGCTGCCATCGACGTTGACCGTATAGACCTGGGTGTGGCCGTCCTTCGACAGCGCCACGGCCAGCTTGTTGCCGGACGGCGACCACGACGGCGCCGAGTTGCTGCCCTTTTCGTTGGCGACGACGGTGCGCGCGCGGGTGATCAGGTTTTGCACGTAGACCACCGGCTTTTTCTGTTCGAACGAAACGTACGCGACCTTGGTGCCGTCAGGTGACCACGACGGCGAGATGATCGGCTCGTTCGAGCGCAGCGCCAGTTGCTCGCCTTCGCCGTCGGCGTCGGCCACCAGCAGCTGGTAGTTGCGGCCTTCCTGCTTGACGTAGGAGATGCGGGTGGCGAAGGCGCCGCGGATGCCGGTCAGCTTGAAGTAGACGTCGTCGGCGATCAGGTGCGCCGACAGGCGCGTGAACTGCGCCGTGACGGCCTTGTCCAGGTTGGAGATCTTGGCTTGCTTGACGGTGTCGAGCAGCTTGTAGCGCACGTCGTAGCGGCCGTCGGCCAGCGCGTCGACGGTGCCGACGACGAGCGCGTCGGCGCCCTTGGCTTTCCAGGCGCTGTAGTCGATGTTGTTGATGTCGCTGATGACGCCGGCATCGATGACCTTGAAGGCGCCGCTGCGCTCGAGGTCGGCCTTGATGATGGCGGAGATCTGTTGCGGGGCGACGCCTTCGTTGGCGAAGCCGGCCACGGCGACCGGGATCTGGTTGCTGCCGACGCCGGAAATTTCGATGCGCATCTGCGCCTGGGCGGCGCCCATGGTGGCGGCGATCGTCAGGCCGGCGTAAAGGAGGGTCAGTTTTTTCATATCAATGCATATCCTTCATGTTGAAGTCGGCGGTAAATTCGCGTTCTACCGTACCATCTTTCTTCTTTGGTAGTGGTGATGATTTGGCAATCGCGTTCTCGATCGCGTTATCGTAGGCGGCCGAACCACTGCCTTTGGTCTTGCGCACGCCGATGATTTCACCCGACGGCAGCTGTGTGATCTGGTACGTGGCGCTCAAAGTGTCGTCGACCGTGCCGTAGACCAGATTGCTCTTGATCTTGGCGCGGATGGCCGCCTGGTAGCCGCCGTCGACCTTGCCGCCGGTCGATTGCGCGGCCGTGCCGGTCGAGCCCTTGGCGGCCGAACCGGTGATCCGGCTCATTTCGGCGGCGAACGCTTTATCCTTGGCGGCCTTCTCGGCCTTCTCGGTTTTTTCCTTGGCCAGTTTCTCGGCGGCGGCTTTTTTCTTGTCCTTCTCGGCCAGTTCCTTCTTGTCCTTCTCGGCCTGTTCCTTTTCTTCCTTCAGCTTTTGCTCGGCGAGTTTCTTCTCAGCCAGTTTCTTGGCTTCCAGCTTGGCCTGCTTTTCCTCGGCTTCCTGCTTCAGCTTGGCTTCTTTGGCTTCGGCCAGCTTCTTCTCTTCCAGCTTTTTCTTGGCCTTCAGGCGTTCGAGGGCGATGTCGGGTTCCTTCGGCGTCGGCGGCGCCTCCACCGGCGGTGGCGGCGGGGCCTTGACCACGGGCGCAGGTTCCGGCTCCGGTTCGGGCGCCGGCTTGGGTTCGGGCGTGGGTTCGGCCGGGGCGGCGTCCTGCACCTTCATGTCCCAGATCTCGGCCTGCACTTCGGTCGGCTCGTTGTTCTGCCAGCTTACGCCGACCCACAGGAACAGCAACAGCACCGCGTGCATCGCCACGGCCAGCACGACGGAGCGCCAGCCTTCGTTATGTCGCGGAACCTTGTACGGACCGCCTGCGGTTGCGGGTTTCATCGTCTGCACTGTTTATTTGGTGGACAAGCCGACCCGGTTGATGCCCATCTTCTTCGCTTCCGAGATCAGCTGGATCACGTCGTCGTACTTGCTTTCCTTGTCGCCGGCGATCAGCACCGGATAGTCGGGATGGTCGGTGTGCAGCGCGCGCAGTTTCTTGACCAGCGCGTCGCGGTTGGGCGCCGTTTCCGGCGCGTCCTCGCCCTTGCCCTTGACGCCGATCGACAGCGCGCCGTTCGGCTTGATGACGATCTGCACGTAGTCGCTGGGCGGTTTGGTCGATTTTTCAGCGTTCGGCAAGTCGACGACGCTCGGGTCGTTGGCCGACGGCATGACCATGAAGATGATCAGGAGCACCAGCATGACGTCGATGTACGGCACGACGTTGATCTCGGACTTGAACTTGCGGCCGCGGCCGCCGCGCATGCTGCTGGAAAATGAGGAAGCCATGGTCTCTCTGCCTTCTTAACGCGATTGGCGTTGCAAGATGTCGGAGAACTCTTCGACGAAACTTTCGAAGCGGATCGCCAGACGATCGATGTCGTGCGAGAAGCGGTTGTACGCGACGACCGCCGGAATCGCCGCGAACAGGCCGATGGCGGTG
>JBDSKP010000299.1:0-8006 GCA_039916925.1 Duganella sp. | reverse complement strand
ATTTCAGCGCGATTCTTTTGCGCGGCGACAAGATCGGCCTGATCGGTGCCAACGGTGCCGGCAAGACCACCTTGCTGAAAATGATCCTGGGTCAGGAACAGCCGGATTCCGGCAGCATCAAGCAAGGCACCAAGCTGCAGATCGCCTATGTCGAGCAGGAGCCGGTGTTCGATCCGGAGATGACGGTGCACGACGCGGTCGCCGCCGGCATGGGCGAGTTGCCGGCGCTGCTCAAGGAATACGACGCGCTGACCGGCCAGTTCGGCCAGGGCAACGACGACGCCGTCATGGAACGCATGCACGACATCCAGGTCAAGCTCGACGCCGGCGACGCGTGGAACCTGTCGAACAAGGTCGAAACCGTCCTCGACAAGCTGAACCTGACCGGCGACATGCTGATGAAGACGCTTTCGGGCGGCATGCAAAAGCGCGTGGCGCTGGCGCGCGCGCTGGTGTCGGCGCCGGACGTGCTGCTGCTCGACGAGCCGACCAATCACCTCGACTTCAGCTCCATCCTGTGGCTCGAGGGGCTGCTGCGCGACTTCAAGGGCAGCGTGTTGTTCATCACCCACGATCGTTCCTTCCTCGACAACGTCGCCACCCGCATCATCGAGCTCGACCGCGGCCGCCTGCTGTCGTACCCGGGCAATTTCACCACCTACCAGACCCGCAAGGCCGAGCAGCTTGAGAACGAGGAGGTCGAGAACGCCAAGTTCGACAAGTTCCTGGCGCAGGAGGAGGTGTGGATACGCAAGGGCGTCAAGGCGCGCCGCGTGCGTGACGAGGGACGGGTGCGCCGCCTCGAGGCGCTGCGCCTGCAGCGCTCGGCGCGCCGCGAGCAGCAGGGCCAGGTCAAGCTGGAGGTCGGTTCGAGCGAGCGCTCGGGCAAGATCGTCGCCGAGCTGGAAAACATCAGCAAGCGCTTCGGCGAGCGCGTCATCGTCGACAACTTCACCGGCACCATCCTGCGCGGCGACAAGGTCGGCCTGATCGGCGCCAACGGCGCCGGCAAGACCACCTTGCTCAAGATGATCCTGGGCGAGCTGGCGCCGGACAACGGCACCGCGCGCCTGGGCACCAAGCTGCAGGTGGCGTATTTCGACCAGATGCGCACCCAGCTCAACGAGGAGGCCAGCCTGATCGAGACCATCTCGCCGGGTAGCGACTGGGTCGAGGTCAACGGCCAGCGCAAGCACTCGATGAGCTATCTGAACGACTTCCTGTTCTCGCCCGAGCGCGCCCGCTCGCCCGTCAAGTCGCTCTCCGGCGGCGAGCGCAACCGCCTGTTGCTGGCGCGCCTGTTCGCCAAGCCGGCCAACTGCCTGGTGCTCGACGAACCGACCAACGACCTCGACATCGACACGCTGGAGTTGCTTGAGGAGTTGCTCGAGGAATACACCGGCACCGTGTTCCTGGTCAGCCACGACCGTACCTTCCTCGACAACGTCGTCACCCAGGTCATCGTCGCCGAGGGCGAGGGCCAGTGGCGCGAGTTCGTCGGCGGCTACAGCGACTGGGAGCGGGTGCGCGACACGGTGGCGCCGGCGCCCAAGGCCCGGCCGGCGGCGTCGGCCAAGGCGGCCGAGCCGGTCTCGACCATGGCGGCGCCGGCCGCCAAGGCCAAAAAGCTCAGCTTCAAGGAGCAACGCGAGCTCGACGAGCTGCCCAAGCTGATCGCCGCGCTCGAGGACGAGCAGAGCGCGCTGGCGCTGCAGCTGTCGGACCCGGACTTTTACAAGAAACAGGCGGCCGAGGCCAAGCGGGTCAACGCCCGCGTCGAGCAGATCGAGGTCGAATTGCTGGCCGCGCTCGAAAAGTGGGAACAGATCGAGGCGCGCCAGCGCTGAAACCTCCGCATCGTGAAAAATTGTTGCGGTGCGGTATAGACACCCCAGGTTGCTTCAAATATAATTTTACGGCGCCGGCCGCCGTCGGCGGCCGTCAAAAATGTAATGTGTGGAAGTCTTGTTATCACGGTGATATGATTCAGCGTCGCCGTCGCGGCCAGGCTTGTCGCGCGCCGGACGAGGCTGTTTTCACGGGGTTTTCCACGGTGCGCCGTCCCGGGCGCACACTCTCTAGGACTAAGAGCAAAAAAATGTTGAGATCGCATACAAGAACATCCCGGCTGTTTCCCCTGTCGACGCGGACGGCACCGTGGGCCTGATGCGCGCGCCCGGCGCCGGGAAACTCATCGCGTTGCCGCTGATCATCAGCGGCCTGTTCACCGCCTCCGCGCGGGCCCAGATCAGCGACACGTTCCAGCCGTATGTGTCGGCTGGCTATGCTTACGACGACAATTTGCTGCGCCGTGACAACACCCAAAACTCCGGCGCGGCCGAATCGGACACCTACACCACGTTGGTGGCCGGCGTCGGCATGGAGCGCCCGATCGGGCGCCAGGTGGTGACGGCGTCGGTGCGCGCCAGCAAGGTCGCGTTCGACAAGAACAGCCAACTCGACTATACAGGCAAGGACGCCGCCGCCGAATGGCAGTGGCAGCTGGGCAACCACGTGAACGGCCACGCCGGCGCCAGCTACAGCGAGTCGCTGGCCTCGTTCGCCGATTTCGGCTCGCGCGAGCGCAACATCCGCACCGACACCAAGCGTTATGTCGACGGCAACTGGCGTTTCCATCCGTCGTGGCAGGTGCACGCCGGCTACGTCAACGAGCGCTTCGGCTTCGACCTGCCGTCGCAAAGCTATAACAACCGCACCGAGAAGGTCGCCGAAACCGGCTTCGACTACATCGCCAGCAGCGGCAGCACCTTCGGCATGGTGGCGCGCAAGCTCAAGGGCGAGTATCCGAACCAGGGCTTCAACCCGCTCACCGGCGCGGTCATCGACAACGGCTACGAGCAGGACGAGCTCAAGGTCAACATCCACTGGCTCGCCAGCGGTGTGACCCAGCTCACCTTCCTGGGCGGTTGGGTGCGGCGCACGCACGACACCGACAAGCAGCGCGACGACAGCGGCGTCAACGGCCGTGTCATCGCCAACTGGACGCCGCTGGGCCACACCCAGTTCAACGCCATGGTCTGGCGCGAGTTCGGCGCCGCCGAGGGCGTCCTCGTCAACAGCGCGCTGTCGACCGGCGTCAGCGCCGGCGCGGCGTGGTCGCCGACGGCCAAGCTGACCTACAACGCCAACGCCAAGTACGAGCGGCGCGAGTTCGAGCCGCTCGCCGGCGTCACCGGCCTGGGCGGGCTGACCGACAACGCCCGCACCGCCTCGGTCGGCGTCACCTACCAGGCGTGGCGCCAGGTCAGCCTGAACCTGAACGGCTTCACCAGCCGCCGCTCCGGCAGCGCCGCGGCGTTCACGTCGAGCTACCGCGCCAAGGGCCTCTCGTTTAACGCCACCGTAAAGTTTTAAGCGTCATGACGGTCAACGAGAGTCCCCTGATCACCTTTTTCGAGCGCGTGGTCGATCCCTTGGTCATCATGGGGATGTTGTATTTGTGCACCGTCGCGCTCGGCGCCAGTTTCACCGGGTACTCGCTGGTGCTGACGATCATCGCCTTCTTCGTCGCCTCGTCGGTTTACAAGTACATCGATCCGTACCGCAGCTGGCACACCGGCGGGCGCTGGGCCGCCGCGCGCGACCTGGTGCTTGGCTGGCTGTTGACGGTGGTGCTGCTCACCCTGATCGGCTACGCCAGCGGCATGGTGCCGCACTACGACCGCAAGGTGGTCGTGGTGTGGATGGTGGCCACGCCGGTGGCCATGCTGCTGTGCCACCTGGCGGCGCACCGGCTCGGCGCCGATCCCCGCCGTGGCCAGTTGAGCTCGGTGGTGATCGTCGGCGCCAACGACGTCAGCGTCAAGTTCGCCGCCACCATCGGCCGCCTGCCCAACCTGCTCATGAACGTGCACGGCTACTTCGACGACCGCGGCCCGGAGCGCCGCGTCGACGGCGTGGCCCATCCGATGCTGGGCAAGATGTCCGACATCGCCGCCTACGTGCGCAAGCACCAGATCAAGATGATCTTCATCAGCCAGCCGATCTCGGCGCAGCCGCGCATCCGCCAGCTGCTCGACGAGCTCGAGGACACCACCGCGTCGGTCTACTTCCTGCCCGACATCTATGTGTTCGACCTGATGCAGGCGCGCTTCGGCAGCGTCGGCGGCATGCCGGTGATCGGCATCCGCGAATCGCCGTTCACCGGCGTCAACAGCATCATCAAGCGCTGCAGCGACATCGTGCTGGCGCTGGCGATCCAGATCCTGTTGATCCCGGTGATGCTGGTGATCGCCGTTGCCATCAAGCTGACCTCGCCGGGACCGATCATCTTCCCGCAGCGCCGCTACGGCCTCAACGGCGAGGAGATCATCGTCTACAAGTTCCGTTCGATGACGGTGACCGAGAACGGCGACAAGGTGGTGCAGGCGACCAAGGGCGACCAGCGGATCACGCCGGTCGGCGGCTTCCTGCGCCGCAGCTCGCTCGACGAGCTGCCGCAGTTCCTCAACGTGCTGCAGGGGCGCATGAGCATCGTCGGCCCGCGCCCGCACGCGGTCGCCCACAACGAGCAATACCGCAAACTGATCAAGGGTTACATGCTGCGCCACAAGGTCAAGCCGGGCATCACCGGCTGGGCCCAGGTCAACGGCCTGCGCGGCGAGACCGAGACGCTCGACAAGATGGAGGCGCGCATCGAGTACGACCTCGACTATCTGCGCAACTGGTCGCTGTGGCTCGATTTATGGATCATCGTGCGCACCGTGCTGGTGGTGGCCAAGCGCGAGAACGCGCATTGACGGGGAGGGCGTCGAATAGGAATGCTGCATTGCGATATTTGTGCCACAATCCGGGTTGAGGTTGCATTTAATGCATAGCCTTTATAATATTGACAATCGTTTGCGCGGAACGCATACTCTGCCCCCACGCCGGCCGAGGGTCGCCGCCGCCACGAATGACCGAGGAAGACTATTTTGAACCATACACGATTTGACGGCCAACATGACGGCGCCGCTTTGGGCCATCCCCTGGGCCACCCTCTGCGCCACCCCCTGCGCCGCGTCGGCGGCGGCGCCCTGGCGCTGCTGCTGGTGGCCGGCCTGGCCGCCTGCGGCAAGGGCGAACAAAAGTCCGGCCAGGCGCTCGTCAAGGTCGGCGGCGAGGAAATCACCGCGCTGCAGCTGAACGAGGAAATGGCGCGCTCGGGCGTGCCCGGCGCCCAGCAACAGCAGGCCCGTCCGCAACTGCTGGCGTCGCTGGTCGACCGCCAGCTGTTGATCAACGAGGCCGTGCGCGACAAGACCGACCGCGACCCCAAGGTGGTGCAGGCGATCGAGCGCGCCAAGTCGCTGATCCTGGCCCAGGCCTACCTGCAGAAGAAGGTCGGCACGCCGGCCCGTCCCACCAAGGAGGAGGTCAAGGCCTACTTCGAGCAGCACCCGGCGCTGTTCGCCCAGCGTAAGACGATCGACATGCGCCAGCTGCTGCTGGCGACGGCCGACCTGACCGACGACCTGAAAAAGGACATCGACGCCGCCAAGTCGCTCGACGACGTCTCCGCCCTGCTCGACCGCAAGAGCGTCAAATACCAGCGCAACCAGATCTCGCGCAGCTACGCCGACCTGGCGCCGGCGCTGGGCGACAAGCTGCTGGCGCTGCCCAAGGGCCAGCTGTTCATCATCCGCGAGGGCGAGCGCAGCACCGTGGTCACCATCACCGACGTGCGCGACACGCCGGTCGACCTGGCCGCGTCGACGCCGCAGATCGAGCAATACCTGATGAACACGCGCGGCAAGGAGGCGGCGGCGGCCGAACTGGCGCGCCTGCGCGCGGCCAGCAAGATCGACTACGCCAACAAGGCCGACGAGCCGTCCGCCGCCAAGCCGGGCGCGCCGGCCGCGCCGGGGGCGACCGCCGCCCCGGCCGCCGGACGCGACGACGCCACCGCGCGCGGCGTGGCCGGACTGAAATGACGAACGGCCCGACCGGGCCGAGCCCAATACCGCACCCCTACGGAGAACATATTATGAAACGAATCGTATTTTGGATGATGGCGTCGCTGCTGGCGCTGACGTTGAACGCCGCCAACGCCGCCGAGCTGCTGCTCGGGCCGGGCGACGTGGTCAAGGTCTCGGTCTACAACAACCCCGACCTGAC
This sequence comes from Duganella sp., assembly GCA_039916925.1. Lineage (GTDB taxonomy): Bacteria > Pseudomonadota > Gammaproteobacteria > Burkholderiales > Burkholderiaceae_D > Rugamonas. The sequence goes on along the minus strand of JBDSKP010000299.1, from coordinate 1,889 downwards.
CACCGAGACGCGCGTGAGCGCCTCCGGCTTCATCACCTTCCCGCTGGTGGGCCAGGTGGCGGTGGCCGGCCTGCCGACGGCGGCGGCCGAGAAGAAACTGGCCCAGCTGCTGGTGTCGGGCGGCTTCGTCAAGAACCCGCAGGTCAACATGATCGTCACCGTGCTGCAGAGCCAGCAGGTGTCGGTGCTGGGCCAGGTCGGACGTCCGGGCCGCTACCCGCTGGACGGCAGCCGTAGCGTGCTCGACGTGCTGGCGCTGGCCGGCGGCGTCAGCGCCGACGGCGGCGACACCGTCACCGTGCTGCGCACGCGCAACGGCGCCACCACCAAGGACGTCATCGACGTCGCCGAGCTGGTCCGCACGAGCAACATGAAGGCCGACCTCGACCTGAGCGGCAACGACGTCGTCTACGTCGAACGCGCGCCGCGCTTCTACATCTACGGCGAGGTGCAGCGTCCCGGCATGTTCCGCATCGAACGCTCGATGACGGTGTTGCAGGCGCTGGCCGCCGGTGGCGGCCTGACCGCGCGCGGCACCGAGCGCGGCCTGCGCATCAAGCGCCGCGACGCCGAAGGCAAGCTGCAGATCCTCGAAGCCAAGTACGACGACCTGGTGCAGAACGACGACGTGCTGTACGTGCGCGAGAGCCTGTTCTGATCCTACGGGCCGCCGGCCAGCCGGCCCGCGGCCCGTTCGCCCATTTTTGAGAGACAACCATGAATTTCACCCATTTGATCCTGGCGCTGCGCGCCCGCTACAAGATCGTGCTGATGATCCTGGCCGTGACGGTCGCCGCCACGGTCGTCATCAGCCTGCTGCTGCCGAAGGTCTACAAGGCCAGCACCGCGCTGGTGCTCAACACCAAGGGCGTCGACCCCGTCACCGGCATGAGCCTGCCGGTGCAAATGATGTCCGGCTACGTCGTCACCCAGGCCGACATCATCCGCAGCAAGAGCGTCGCGCTCAAGGTGGTCGACAACCTGCGCCTGGCCGACAACCCGGCCGTGCAGCAGCAGTTCGCCGACTCCGTCAGGGGCAACACCGACCTGACCATCAAGGAATGGCTGGCCAACCTGTTGCTGGCCAAGGTCGACATCGAGCCGGCGCGCGACAGCAGCGTGCTGACCATTAATTTCCAGGGCAGCGATCCGAAGTTCGTCGCCGCCGTCGCCAACGCCTTCGCCGACGCCTACATGCAGTTCAGCGTGCAACTGAAGACCGATCCGGCGCAGCAGGCCTCCGGCTTCATCAACACGCAAATCAAACTGCTGCGCGAGCAGTACGAGGTGGCCCAGAGCCGCCTGTCGAAATACCAGAAGGACAACAACATCTACAACGCCGACACCCGTGTCGACGTCGAGATGGCGCGCCTGAATGAGCTGTCGAGCCAGCTGGTGCAGGCCCAGGGCCAGTCGATGGAGGCGCAATCGCGCTCGCGCCAGGCCAGCGGCAACGCCGAGGGCTCGCCGGACGTGCTGAATAACGGCCTGATCCAGGGCCTGAAGTCGAGCCTGGCGATGGCCGAGGCCAAGTTCGCCGACACCTCGGCGCGCCTGGCGGCTAACCACCCGCAATACATCTCGGCCAAGTCCGAGGTCGACAAGCTGCGCGCCAGCCTGAACGAGCAGATCCGCATCGCCTCGAGCGGCGTGGCCGGCACCAACACCATCTACAAGCAGCGCGAGGCCGAACTGCGCGCCGCGCTGACGGCGCAGAAGACGCGCGTGCTGGAAATGAACGGCGCGCGCGACGAGTTCGCCGTGCTCAGCAACGAGGCCGACAACGCCCGCCGCTCGTACGAGTCGGCCATGCAGCGCTACAACGCCACCAACCTCGAGGGCCAGTCCAAGCAGTCCGACATCGCCGTGCTGTCGACGGCGAGCACGCC
>JBDSKP010000298.1:0-7420 GCA_039916925.1 Duganella sp. | reverse complement strand
AGGCGGCCAGCTCGGCGTCGGTCACGCCGCCGGCGGCGGCCTTCTCGTCGAACGCCGCGTCCTGCGCGATCGGCGCGATTTCGTAGATGGTCTCGATGTAGCTGAGGTTTTCCTGGATGGCGCGCTGCTTGAGCGTCTTCAGGCCTTCGGCGGCGTTGGTCGACGCCACCGGAGTGAAATACGCGAAGGTGTCGAAGAACTGGCGGTCCGGCGGCGACTGGATGCCGCTATGGTTGTAGAAGTCCTTGTCCGACCATTTTTGCAGCAGGTTGGCCAGCACGGTGTTGTTCTGCAGGACATCCTGGCCGGACAGGCACGCGCGCTCGGCCAGTGGCTTGGCGCGCTCGCTGGCGACCGTCTCCTTGCTGACATCGATCATGAAGGTGTTCTTGTTGACGCAGTAGCCCTGCTTGTCCACCCACTCCAGATACTGCTCCGCGTAGAGCGCGCCGGAATAATGGTGATGCAGATCGCCGCCCTTGGGCATCATCGTGAAGAACATCGTCAGCTCGGCGAGCTTGGGCTCCTTGCCGGCGACCAGCGCGGCGAAATGGCGCTGGGTGATTTCCTCGTTGCTGGCCGCCCGCGCGCCTTGCGGCATGGCGCAGAACACGGCGGCGGCGAGAGCGATGGCCTTCAGGCTGGCGATATTTTTTTGCATGTGGCTTCCAATGTGAATTAAGTCCGTTCTAGCTGGTGCTGCGGACATGCACCCTGCGGCCGGCGGAGTAGGTCGCCGCGATCGCGCGGTCGTCGCCCAGCAACGCCAGCGCGAACAGCAGTTCCTCCAGGCTTTCGACCCGGCCGGTGCGACGCTGCAGCAGCGGTGTCGCTTGCGGGTCGATGACGATGAAGTCCGCCTCCGCGCCGGCGGCGAAACTGCCGATCGTGCCTTCGAGCCGCATGGCGCGCGCCGCGCCCAGCGTGGCCAGGTAAAACATCCGCAAGGCCGGCAGATAACTGCCGCCCAAGCGCGCTACTTTATAGGCTTCATTCATCGTTTGCAACATCGAGAACGAGGTGCCGCCGCCGACGTCCGTGGCCAGCGACAGCGGCACGCCGGCGAAGTCGGCGCGCTCGAAGTCGAACAGGCCGCTGCCGAGGAACAGGTTGGACGTCGGGCAGATGGCGGCGGCCGATTGGGTTTCGGCCATGCGCTGACGGTCGCGCTCATCGAGCCAGATGCAGTGGCCGTACATCGCGCGCGGACGCATCATGCCGTAGCTGTCATAGACGTCGATGTAGCTGCGCGATTTGGGGAACAACTCGCGCACCCACGCGCACTCGGCTTCGTTTTCGGATACGTGGGTCTGGATGAAGGTGTCCGGATAGGCGCGCGCCAGTTCGCCGGCCAGGTGCAGCTGCTCCTCGGTGGACGTGGGCGCGAAGCGCGGCGTGATCGCGTACAGCGAGCGGCCGCGGTTGTGCCAGCGCTTGATCAGCGCCTCGGTGTCGCGGGCGCTCGATTCGGCGGTGTCGCGCAGGAAGTCGGGGCAGTTCCGGTCCATCATCACCTTGCCGGCGACCATGCGCAGGCCGCGCCGCTCGCTGGCGGTGAAGAAGGCGTCAACCGATTGCGGGTGCACGCTGCAATAGACCATGGCGGTGGTGGTGCCGCAGCGCAGAAGCTCGTCGAGGAAGAACTCGGCCACGCCGGCGGCGTGGGCCGGATCGCCGAATTCGCTCTCGACCGGGAAGGTGTAGGTCTCCAGCCATGGCAGCAGGCCGTCGGCCGGCGAGGCGATCATGTCGGTCTGCGGGTAGTGCAGGTGGGTGTCGATAAAGCCGGGCATGAGCAGCTTGCCGCTGTAGTCGTGCACCTCGGTTCCCGGCGGGAGCGTGGCGTGCAGCGTGGCGTAGTCGCCAGCCGCCTGGATTTTGCCGTCGGCGACGATCAGCAAGCCGTCTTCGTACCAGTCGTGCGATTGGTCGCTGAAGGCCGGGTCGGCGAGGAAGTGCAGCAAGCTGCCTCGGTAGGCTTGCAGGTTTGGGGACGACATAAGTTCTCTCAAAAATTTAAGGGTTCCACGTGGGGCGGATTAGGCGGAACGTCGTTATCCGCCATTTATGAGCCGTCGGCGGCGCATGCATGGCGGATTACGCTGCGCTAATCCGCCCTACGTGATTCAACATGAGACTCTGCTGTGCTTCCCAGATCATCAGCAGCTGGGCGCACACGGAGGCCGCTATCGCGGCGGGCAGTTTATTGGTGATGCCGGCCAGGCCGATCGGACAGACCATGGCGTCGATGCGGTCTTTCGGCAGGCCGCGCGCGGCCATGCGGCGCTCGAACTGCACACGCTTGGTCTTGGAGCCTATCAGGCCAAACCAGCCTACGTCCGCGCGGGTCAGGATCGCTTCGCTCAACCGCTGGTCCAGCGCGTGGCTATGCGTCATGACCAGGTAACTGGCGCCGGCCGGCGCGCCGGCCACCAGCGCTTCCGGCATGTCGGTCGCTTCCACCGTGACGTTGGCCGGTATCTCGTCCGGGAACATGTCGTCGCGCTCGTCGACCCAGGTGACGGTGCACGGCAGCTCCCCCAGCATGCGGACAATGGCCGCACCCACATGGCCGGCGCCAAACAGCAGCAGATGCGCGCGCGGCGCCAGGCATGGATCGGCAAGCCAGCGACGGCCGGCCGCGTCTTTGATCACGTGCGTGCCGCGCTTGCGGTCGACGGCCGGGGCGCCCTTTCCCTCCCCGGCTACCGACATGCCATCCGCATCGAGCAGCACCGCGGCGGACGGACCGTCGATGGCGCTCAGGCGCCAGCTATCTTCCCGGCGGCGCTCGCGCAGGCTCGCCAACACTTTTTGCAGCGCCGGGTCGACCAGCTCGAAAGCGAGATGCACAACGCCACCGCAGCACTGGCCCAAAGTCGGGCCGAGCGCGTAACGTTCCAGTCGCGCCGCGCGCCCGCCATCGAGCATTTCGCGCGCGACCTCGACCGCGCACATCTCCAGATGCCCGCCGCCGATGGTGTCAACCTGGCCGGCGGCGGTGACGAGCATCTTGGCGCCCGGCTCGCGCGGGCCGGAGCCTTCGACGATGGCCACCGTCACCAGCACCGCCGGTTCCGCTATCCGCGCTGTCAGCCACTCGTTCATTCAAGCCGCCATTTCCACGATCGAGATCGCGCGCAGGATCTCTTCGCTGGTCGCGGGCGCGTTCAGCGGCGGGTTGACGCGATGGCCGCCGACGCTGGAAATCGCATCGCGGATCGCGAAGAACACCGAAAACGGCAGCAACAGCGGCGGCTCGCCCACCGCCTTGGAGCGATGGATGCTGTCCTCCACGTTGCCGTTGTCATAAAGCTTGACGCGGAAGTCCTCCGGGCAGTCCGATATGCCGGGAATCTTGTACGTGGACGGCGCATGCGTCATCAGCTTCCCGGCCGCGTTCCACCACAGCTGCTCGGTGGTCAGCCAGCCCATGCCCTGGACGAACGCGCCCTCCACCTGGCCGATATCGATGGCCGGGTTGAGCGAGCGCCCGGCGTCGTACAGCGCGTCCGCGCGCAGCAGCTTCCACTCGCCGGTCAGCGTGTCGACCACCACTTCGGACACCGCCGCGCCGTAAGCGTAGTACGAGAACGGATGGCCGTTCATCGTCTTCGGGTCCCAGTGCAGGCCGGGCGTGGCGTAGAAGCCGTCGGACCACAGCTGCACCCGCGCCAGATACGCCTTTTGCACCAGCTCCGGGAACGGTACGACATGGCCGTTCACGTGAACGGCGTTGTCGAAGAAGCGCACCGGCTGGCCATCCTCGTCGCCATACAGCTTGACCGAGTAGGCGGCCAGCCGTTCGCGGATCTGGCGCGCCGCGTCCTGCGCGGCCTTGCCGTTCAAATCCGCACCGGTCGATGCCGCCGTCGCCGAGGTATTCGAGACCTTGCTGGTGTCGGTCGCCGTGGCGCGCACGTGCTCCATGTCGAGGCCAAGTTCATGCGCCACCACCTGCATCACCTTGGTGTTGATGCCCTGCCCCATCTCCGTGCCGCCATGGTTGACCAGCACCGAGCCGTCGACATACACGTGCACCAGCGCCCCCGCCTGATTCAGGTGGGTGACGTTGAAGGCGATGCCGAACTTGACCGGAGTGAGCGCCAGCCCCTTCTTCAGCACCGGACTGCCCGCGTTGTAGGCGTCGATGGCCCTGCGGCGGGCGCGGTATTCGCTGGTTTGCTCCAACTCCGCCGTCAGCGCCTCGATCACGTTGTCGACGATCTCCTGGCCGTACGGCGTGACATTGCGCTCGGGCTTGCCGTAGAAATTCAGGCGGCGGATATCGAGCGCGTCGCGGCCCAGATCACGGGCGATTTCGTCGATGACGTATTCGATGGCGATCGCGCCCTGCGGCCCGCCGAAGCCACGGAAGGCGGTGTTCGACTGCGTATTGGTCTTGCCGCAGGCGGCGCGGATGTCGACGTCCGACAAATAGTACGTATTATCGAAGTGGCAGACGGCGCGCGTGGCCACCGGCCCGGACAAGTCGGCCGAGTAGCCGGCGCGCAGCGTCATGTCGACCTTGGCGGCGAGGATCTTGCCGTTGTCGTCGTAGCCGACTTCATATTCGTAGAAGAAGCAATGGCGCTTGCCGGTGACGAGCATGTCGTCGTCGCGGTCGGCGCGCAGCTTGACCGGCCGGCGCAGCTTGGCGGCGGCGATGCCGGCGGCGGCGGCCCACAGCGCCGATTGCGACTCCTTGCCGCCAAAGCCCCCGCCCATCCGGCGGCACTCGACCTGCACCTTATGCGAGTGCACGCCCAGCGCGTGCGCGACGACGTGCTGCATTTCGCTCGGATGCTGCGTCGAGCACTGCACCAGCATGCCGTTGTCTTCCCTCGGTATCGCGTAGGCGATCTGGCCCTCCAGGTAGAACTGCTCCTGGCCGCCGACGAACAACTGTCCCTTGACCACGCGCGGCGCCTGGTCGAACGCGGTCTGGAATTGTCCGCGCGTCAGGCGCATCGGCGGCAGCACGTAGGATTCGGCGGCTTTGGCCTCCTGCGGCGTGAGGATGGCCGGCAGTTCGTCGTAGCCGACGACGGCGCGGCGCGCGGCGCGGCGGGCATTGTCGTGGGTGTCGGCGACGACGATGAAGAGCGGCTGGCCGACGTACATCACTTCCCCGGCGCAGAAAATCGGATCGTCGTGGATGATAGGGCCGCAGTCGTTGGTGCCGACGATATCGCCGGCGGTGTAGACCGCCACCACGCCGGCCGAGGCGCGCACCGGAGCCAGATCCATCGCGGTGACGCGCGCGTGCGCCTTGGACGACAGCCCCAGCGCCGCGTGCAGCGTGCCCTGCAGCTCGGGAATGTCGTCGGTGTACGTGGCCTGGCCGAGCACGTGCAGCTCGGCCGATTCATGCGGGCGGGCGACGCCGACGGCTTTCCACGCGGCGGCGGCATTGGCTGCGTCCAGGGATACGGGAGCGGATGGATGGTTCATGATGGCTCCTTTCAGGCGCGGCAAGCGAAGGCGTTGACGGAATCGGCCGCGAGCGGCGCGTCGGCGCGGGTTTCAAGCCAGAAGCGGCGCAGCAGGTTTTGCGCCGTCTGCATGCGGTAGGAACTGGAGGCGCGCATGTCCGACAACGGCGCGAAGTCCTGCGCCAGCATGTCCATGGCCGCGCGCAGATTGGCCTCGTTCCAGCGCAAGCCGGTCAGCGAGGCTTCGGCGCGCGGCGCGCGGCGCGGGGTGGCGGCCATGCCGCCGAACGCGATGCGGGCATCGACCACCACGTCGCCATCGAGCTTGAAGGCAAACGCCGCGCAGACGGCGGAGATATCCTGATCGAAGCGTTTGGCCAGTTTATAGGTACGGAACGCGATCCCGGCGCGCGGCAGCGGCACGCGCACGGCGGCGACGAATTCGTCCGCCCGCATATCCTTTTTCTGATAATCGAGATAGAACGCCTCCAGCGGCAGCATACGCTCGCCGGATGCGCCCCGCAGCACCACTTCGCTGCCCAAGGCGATCATCCACGGCATCGAATCGCCGATCGGCGAGCCGTTGGCGACGTTGCCGCCCAAGGTGCCGGCATTGCGGATCGGAAGCGACGCGAAGCGCTGGCGCATCTCGGCCAGCTGCGACGGATAGCGTTCCGCCAGCGCCCGATACGCGTCGTCGAGCGATACGCCGGCACCGATTTCCAGCATGCCGTCCTTCTCGCTCATGGTTTGCAGCGCGGTGACGTGGCCGAGATAGATGATGTCGCCCAGCTCGCGCATCTGCTTGGTGACCCACAGGCCCACGTCGGTGGAGCCGGCCAGCAGGGTGGCGGCGGGATGGGCGGCGCGCAGGGCCACCAGCTCGTCGAGCGTGCGCGGGGCGTGGAAGGCCTGGCCGGCGGCGCTGTAGGTGGCGCCCGCCGTGCGCTGCAGCGGCGCCAGTTGCGCGGCCAGCGCGGCGCGGTCGAACTGAACCGGGGGCAGCTCGCCCATGCGCATGGCGGCGTCGATGATGGGGCGGTAGCCGGTGCAGCGGCACAGGTTGCCCGAGAGCGCGTCATCGACCTGGCAGCGGGTTGGCGCGGCGCCGTCCTGCTTCAGGTACATGCCCCACAGCGACATCACGAAGCCGGGCGTGCAGAAGCCGCACTGGGAACCGTGGCATTCGACCATGGCCTGCTGGACCGGATGCAGCGCGCCGCTGGGCTGCTGCAGGTCCTCGACCGAGAACAGGGCTTTGCCGTCGAGTGTGGGCGTGAGCTGGATGCAGGAATTGACGGCTTTCATCTCGAGCTTGCCGTCATGCAGCGAGCCGATCACGACCGTGCAGGCGCCGCAATCGCCCTCGGCGCAGCCTTCCTTGGTGCCGGTGCAATGCAGATCCTCGCGCAGGTGCTGCAAAATGGTCTGGGTGGGCGCGGCATTGCTGACCTCGCGCACGGCGCCCTGATAGTAGAAACGAATCGGTGTTGACATTATTGCCTCGGCTTTATCCCAGCTTGCAAGGTTAGCACCGGCAGGCATCGTCAATATAACGCGTCGATGATTTTGGATATCACCGCAAACCAATATCACCCTTGGGGTCAGACCCCAAGGGTTGCGTCATGCGTGGGGGTGGGTGGCGCGCCAGTGGCGGGCGATGTCGATGCGGCGCGTGATCCACACCCGGTCGTGCGACTGCACGTAGTCGAGAAAGCGCGCCAGCGCCGCCGCCCGCCCCGGCCGCCCCACGATGCGGCAGTGCAGCCCCACCGACAGCATCTTCGGCCGGTCCAGCCCGTCCGGGTCGCCCTCCGCGTACAGCACGTCGAACGCATCCTTCAGATAGTCGTAGAACTGGGTGCCCGAATTGAAGCCCTGCATGGCCGCGAAGCGCATGTCGTTGGTGTCGAGCGTGTACGGGACGATCAGCTGCGGCTTGCTGGCCGCGGCGCCGCTGGCGTCCGTGTAGGGCACTTCCTGCC
>JBDSKP010000297.1:0-2202 GCA_039916925.1 Duganella sp. | reverse complement strand
CGGCGCTTTGGCCGTGCCGCACCAGCCAGATGTGATCAGGCCATTTCTGTTCGCGTTTTGGTTCTGGTTCCATCACTTGCCCCCGTCGATATCGAGCTCGATCCAGACCGGCGCGTGGTCGCTGGGTTTTTCGCGCCCGCGCACGTCGCGGTCCACGTCCGCCGCCTTCAACGCGGGCGCCAGGTCGGGACTGAGCAGCAGGTGGTCGATGCGCAGGCCGGCGTTGCGTCCATACGCGTTGCGGAAGTAATCCCAGAACGTGTAGATCGTCACGCCCGGGTGCATGGTGCGCAGCGCGTCGGTCCAGCCCTGCGCGACCAGCCGGTGGAACGCCTCGCGCACCTCGGGCCGGAACAGCGCGTCGTCGACCCAGCGCTCCGGCTTGTAGACGTCTAGCTCGGTGGGCATGACGTTGAAGTCGCCCGCCAGCACCGTCGGCGTGCCGCTGTCGAGCAGGCGCGCCGCGTGCTTGATGAGCCGTTCGAACCATTGCAGCTTGTAGTCGAATTTGGGACCGGGCGCGGGGTTGCCGTTCGGGAGATACAGGCCGGCGATCAACACGCCGTTGACCACCGCTTCGATGTAGCGGCTTTGCTCGTCGTCCGGATCGCCCGGCAGGCCGCGCCCGACTTCGATCGGGGCCACGCCGCGGGCCAGGATGGCGACGCCGTTCCAGCTTTTCTGGCCGTGCCAGACGGCTTGGTAACCGGCCTCGTTGATGGCCGCCTCGGGGAATTTCTCCTGCGGCGCCTTGAGCTCCTGCAGGCACACGGCGTCCGGCTGTGTTTCGGCCAGCCACTGGAGCAGGGCGGGCAGGCGGCTGCCGATGCCGTTGACGTTGAAGGTGGCGATGCGCATGGTTCTCCTTGTTGGTTTATTCGTCGTGGAGGACGGTGATCTGGCCGTTCGCTTCCAGGAAGATGCACTTCATTTTGTCTTGCGAGCAGTTGGCCTCGCGCAGCGCCTGATCGACGTCGCCCTTGGCCACGTGGTTGCGGCGCAGCGCGTCCTCGAACACCTTGCCGTCGCGCCCCAGCAGCACCGCCTCGCCGTCGACCATGGCGGCGATTTTTGAGCTGCGCGACGTGGCCACCGCGATCACGACGTTGAGCACGATCAGCGTCAGCGCCAGAATCAGCGCGCCCGGTATCGAATCGTCGCCGCCGGACAGCGACGACGACACCGCCTCGCTCAGCAGCATGACGACCAGCAGGTCGAACGGCGTGAACTGGCCAACCGTCCGCTTGCCGGAAAAACGCATCATGATGAGCAAGGCGACGTAGACGATACTGGCGCGCAAGACGAATTCCCACCAGGGTAATTCCATATCGAACATGTTTTCTCCCGTGCCTGTTCCTGTTCCATTGCATTATATGCAGCGGGTCTTGCGTGTGGCGCGCTGGTGCTGAGGCAAATCGCGGTGGCCGTGAGCTAACGCACATAGGGTGGACGGCGCACCGCATAAGCTGTTCCCATGACCGATTGGATCAATCTTTTGCAGTGGCCAGCGATGGCGGTGACGGTGCTCGCCGCGTGGCTGGTCGCCTCTTCCCACCACACCCGGCGCAAGCTCGGGTTCTGGTGCTTCCTGGCGAGCAATGTGCTATGGGTGGCGTGGGGCCTGCACGACCAGGCCTACGCGCTGATCGCGCTGCAACTGTGCCTGGTCGGCACCAATCTGCGTGGCGCCTTCAAAAACCAGGATAAAGAATAACCTCCGATTGGTGGATGGCGAAATATCGTCGCACGGCTTTGCGCTTTGATGTATTATTTGACTAATACACCAATACAAGTAGCCATACACCGATCGATGACCGCCCATACCGCCACACTATTTACGATCGCCGTCGGCACGTCGGATCCGATCTACCGGCAGCTGATCGAGCAAACGCGCCGGCTGGCCGCGGCCGGTGTGCTGGCGCCCGGCGACGTGCTGCCGTCGGTGCGCGAGGTCGCGTTGGCGCTGGCCGTCAACCCGATGACCGTCTCCAAGGCCTACAACATGCTGGAAGCCGAGGGCGTGCTGTCGCGCGCGCGCGGCATCGGCATGCTGGTGGCCGAGCGCCCGGCGCAGGCGCGCAACCGGGGCGAACGCGAAGACCTGCTGCGTCCCACGCTGCAACGGGCGGCGGCCGAGGCGCGCCAGCTCGAACTCGATCCCGATACCGTCCTCGCCCTTTTCAAAAAAATCCTCAAGGAAGA
>JBDSKP010000296.1:0-4167 GCA_039916925.1 Duganella sp. | reverse complement strand
CTCGGGGCGCCTATCTGAACTCCTTGCTGCCGCCATTCAGCGAGGAGTTCATGTCCGTATATTATTATACGATTCGATCAGTAAGGCTTTGGATACGCACGACGATAGCTCTCAGGCCAAACTACTGGGCCTGCCTAAAGGAAAAGGTTCTATTAGCGTCATGCTTCAGAACCCCAATACCGGGCGCAGTACCCTCAGTAGAGAAAGTGGGTTGTTGTTTTCGCATCACCAGAAGTCTGTCGTTGTAGATGGAAATATCGCATTTCTTGGCGGCTTGGATCTTGCCTACGGGAGATGGGATACGAATGCGTTTAATGTTGTAATCGATCCGACGCGTCGTGTCATCAACGACGCATATAATCAGCAGCTCGTTGCTTCGCGGTCCCTCACCGCAAAAGAAGCAGAACTATTAAAAGAGAAAAATGATCGGCCAGGCTTTCAGGCGTCGTATGGCAAAGATGGAAAAGTTTTTGATGAGAGGTTTCAGCCGCGTCAGCCTTGGCAGGATGTTGCGCTTCATATCGCTGGACCAGCTGCATATGATGTTTTTGTGAACTTCATTTTGCGGTGGAATAGTTTCGCCGGAGGGGGGACGAATGCCTTCGATAGCAGCATGGCGGTGGACTGGTTTAAGAAAGCAAAAGGTGCTGACTATCTGGTTGATCCTTTAGCCGTAGGCAGCGGTACTGCAGTGGTACAAGTCTGTAGGTCCGCGTCCTCAAAGCAGCTTAAGGACGAATTGGTATTGTGGGATGACTACCATAGCTACATTAACGACGACTGGAAAAAATCTGATCCTAAACGTCGCAAAATTGTGCAGGCGGCACGAGCGGCATGGGTTGGTACCCATCAGACTAGTATACTTGATGCAATGGTGAACTGCATACGTTCTGCGCAAGCGTTCATCTACATTGAAAATCAATTTTTTATGTCGAATTGCGGCACAGATGAGTATGGAACCAAAGCTCCTTCTACCAATGGAATTATTCATGAGCTAGCAAATGCCGTAGGCAAGGCTATCTACGCCGGTCGCCCGTTTCATATTTGGTTGACCTTGCCAGAACATCCTGAAGGCTTGTTAGAAGACGCTGGAACGAATTCGCAGGCGTGGTGGGCTTTGCAAGGTGTTAAGCGCGGTCGAGATAGTTTGGTCCACAAGATAAATGCCTTTATTGTTTCGAAAAATGCGAAAAAATGGGGTTTGCAAAATATTCCTGTAACTAATATGCAAATCAGTAGTATGTTGGCTTCCAAAGGACTTGAAAATGAATGGAAACGCTATCTGACTGTGCTTAATTTGAGAAATTATGGACATACGGATAATTATGTGCTAACCGAAATGATTTACGTGCATAGTAAACTGCTTATCGTGGATGATGCCGTCGCAATAATTGGGAGTGCGAATATAAATGATCGTAGCTTAAATGGGAACGGCGATACCGAATTGGCTGCGGTGGTTGTGGACACAGACAGTGCCTCTATGACTGATGTCGGACAAGGCATCAAGATCATCACACGTAAATTTGCGCGGGATTTACGGATGGCTCTATGGAGAAAACATTTGGGCGTGTCCGTGGATGAGCCTACAACCGGTGTGCAAAAGGGAGATATGCCTGAGGGTATAGATGTTATGCGGCCTTTGTCTTCCGAAACTATCAACGGTATTAAAAAACGCGCTAAGGAGAATCACAGCGCTTATGAAGAAGTGTTTTTGCATACTCCTCGTGATGGGTTTAGGATTCTGACTGAAGGCAGGCAAAAGTCGTACCCGATTTTATCCGTTAAAGACGGAACTCGGGATTTTTCAAAAGCCCCGCGCCTTCAAAATGGTTACATGCAAAAAGATACGCATCTAGTTGCTAAGGCAATCAGGTTTTTAAGTGCGAAGGTGCACGGTTTTTGGTTGGAGATGCCGCTCGATTGGGGTTATGCGCAGAATGAGACGCCCGAAGCGCCGCATAGTCTTCCACAAGCCATTGCGCAGAATAAAAACGAAGAACGTGAGGCTTTTAATGTCTAAAGTGATTGTTAATATCTTGGCGGTAATATTTCTCGATAATTTTTATTTAACAACAGGGCTCTGGTTGATCTTGTTAGCGTCTTTGGTTGCGAGAAGATTTTTTAATTTTGACTATCCTTATTCTTTAGCGATCTCAAGCTGGTTTTTTTTGGTGGTGACGGCGGGCATCGTGGGGGGTATATTAGCAATTGATTTCTTTTCTCACCACAAAGGTATGGATCGGTTGACTCTCGTACCTTATATTCTAGGGGCTAGCCCTCTGTTCGTCAGCGCTATCCTCGCGGCGTTTATGCTGCCCCAAAAATAGGGCTCTACGCCGTTTCCTGTGGAATTTGACGTCAGGCGAAATACCGGGTAACGCCATATTTCCGAGGCACGGCGGCGCGCAGTGGACTGGACGGCAGATGTTTAAGTTTGGCCATGCGTAAATAGGCGATGGCGATGAAGTTGGTCACGGTACGGAAGCCGCGCGCGGCGCGTTTTGTTTGCTGAAGCATTCCGTTCATGGCCTCGACATAGGCGTTGCTGCGACCGTCGAGCATACCGCGCACCACCCCGGGCAGGCGCTGCGTGAGAGTGATGGCCAGGCGTTTGAACGGTTCAAGCCTGCAACGGCTGGCCCAGGATATCCAGCCCATCAGGTCTTGCTTGGCCTTGCTGGCGCAGTTGGCAGCCACAGCGCCGCGATAGACCTCACGCAGCGCCTGCTTCAAGCGCCAGGCACGTGCACTTTTCAGGTTGGAGCGCTGCAACCAGTGCATGGAATTGGTCTGATGGTAAGTCCAGCTAACGGGATTTTTACGCATGCCCCACATCATCGCTTTGACCGCCTTGGGGTCCTCGCCCAACGCAGCGCGCACGGCTTTCGGCTGGCTACGCATTTCCTCCCGCCGCACCTCGTCCATGGCAGCATTAGCCAATGCGATCACATGAAAACGGTCATAGCTGATTTGGGCGCCGGGCAGCGTTTCGGTCACGCCCTTAGCATAGGCCGCGCTCATGTCCATGCAAACATGCTTGATCTCGTCAGCAACCCCGCCGTGCATCGCCAGTTCCTGTTTTAAGGCCGCCACCGTTTCATGATCGCGCCCTGGCGTAACGAACAGCAGCCGTCGGGCCTCCAGATCATGCACGACGGTGACGTACTCGTGCCCCTTCTTGAGGCTGGTCTCGTCAATGCCGATCACACGCACACCCGTCATGTCATCGCGGCCACGCGCAATGTTCACATAGTGTTCGATGCGCCGCCAAAGCCGCTTCGACGCCACTCGCAACTGCGCCGCAGCCTGGGCCACCGGCAAGGTTTGGCACAACGACAAGGCAAGCGCTTCGAACAGCAACGTGAAACCGCTGCCCGGCCTTGCCCACGGCACCTCCGACTGCGTGGTCTTGCCGCATGCACTGCAATCGACGCGCGGCACCTCGGCGTGCAACCACGCCTCAAACTGGAAAAAATCCAGATGCCGCCAGCTACGTTTGACGCGGTCATGAACGCCTTGACCGTTTACGCCGCAGGCAGGACAAGGCAACTGTTTGGCATCACACGACACCTCGAAATCGATCCGGCGCTTCGCCGTATCGAGCTCAACTCTGGAAACAATCCATGGCGCTTGCAGACCCAGCGCGGTGGTGAACAAGGTTTCGACGGCAATACTCATCGGGGACTCGTGAACTCAAAAAAATGGCGATAGCCGACATGTTACCCGATGTCAAATTCCACACGGAACGGCATTGAGCCTGAATTTTTGCCTGTACGGTAAGCTCAATAATTTTTGTGGTAACGCGAAAGTTCTACGGCTGAAAGACTGAGCGAAGGCAGATGCCAGCGCGGCGGTAAAGGCCTTTATTCAGGGCATCGAATTGCAGGCTGCAGCACCAAAATAGGAAGCCAAACTACGGCTGGCATTCAAGAACAATGTTTCGACTTTTTTCTATCCTTCGCACCTGAATCGCTTGGGCAAAATAGTAACCACAAACTTGAATGAAGTAAGATGCTATGACGATGGCGGGAATGCCCCACGCAAAAGCACTAAACACCGGATAGGACGAACGCAGGTTTAGTCCAAGAATCATAAAAACTATCAGGATGACAGAGGCCACAGAGGTCCAGTTTTCAGAAACTCCTGGAATGTAAATGTTATGTGCAA
>JBDSKP010000295.1:0-5924 GCA_039916925.1 Duganella sp. | reverse complement strand
CCTGTTCTGTGATCATCCGAACGACTTCCAGCTTCAGGCTGGGATCGAATGTTTTACGCTTTCTTGTCATGCAGTTCTCCTCAGGTGGGGGATTTTCCACCTATTGAGGTGTCCAGGCAAATTAGACGACAGCAGAACGACGACACCGCCGAGGTAATGCGACAAGCAGCCGCCCTGACCGGCCTGACGCAAGGCGACATCATCGACCGCACCTTTGCCCCCATGGAGGCCGGCTTGCACGAGGTGCTGGCGCTGGTCAGCGCCTATCCCGAATTGCGGGAACAGGCCGCAAACATCATCGTTAGCTTCGGTCCGGAGTCTATCGATAAGGGAATTAAGCGGATCGCACCGCCGGGTTACGAGACGCTGGCGGCGCGCTTCGAACGTGAGATGGCAACTGCCATGGACACATCAAGGGCGCCGCACTGATGACCGCTGGAAGCCCCGCCAGGGGCTATGAGCAGGGCTTCGTTCCGCTTGCATCGCTGCTGCGTACGGTAGAGCCTTTTAAGCTATACGATATTCAGCTGCGGGTGTGTGCGTTCGGGCGCGACGAGTTGATGGATCGCTACCGTGTAGCCTTTACGTTAGGGCGGCGTAAACTCGCGTTCGTGCTGGCGGGCGTACTTGTCGAAAAGGGCGTACCTCCGTGGGTCTGGCACGACAAGCCAATACAGGACGGCTTGAGCATAAATACGCGGTACGACCTATTCTTGGCCGATGTCATGTGGCTTCGCCGTCATCACGCCGACCATCTTAGTGCCATTCGCTACCAGCGCGGAAAACTTATGCTCACGGGGACCAATTCAACGTTTCACCGCGAGGTTGAATATGCGTTCTATGGAGGTCGGAGGCCAGCTTGGAAGCTAGTTGGCTCTCTCAGCCTTACGATCCGGCAGCAGTGGGAGTGTGCGTGGCTACGGTCTGCGCCTGTCAAGAAGCGTGCTGGTGAAACCCTAGCGGCCAGCGAGCCGGTCTTTACGGCGCTCCGTGACGACCTGCGCGCGGTTAGGCGCACTACCACCTTCGGCGACCTACAGGCGGAAGAGGCCTTGGTACGACGCCATGCTTTGTGGCGTTGTTCGCGCACGGCTGACAGACCAAGCCCGTCAGAGACTGCGCGGATTTTTGCGCAGCTAACTGGGGCGTCGATCACGCGCCAAGCAGCAGCACAGCAGCTTGAAAAGATAAGGGCGGCGCTGCGTAAATCGGAGATGACTAAGGGCTTTTAAACAGTAACGAGGGTGGGGGCATATACCCCCTTTTGGGAAGCTAGCTTCCCATTGTTTCCGTCACCCCCCAAACACTCTGCCAAGCCCGGAGACTTGAACATAGCGACCCATGACGGATCAAGATGACTTTTGACCTCAAATGACCCATGACGGCGTCATGGCTCAAACGTACGCCCTCCGTCATGGGTCATCTCACAATATGGAATATTGTGCCAAATATTGTAAATGGTGGAGTACGACGACGGCCTTAACATAAAAATTAATAAAAAGTAACACTATTACCCTTTGATTAATACTGCAACACTAAAATACTTTAGATTATGCGCACGCTCACACTTGAAGAATTCTGCAATTTCTTGACCATTATGACCATCGAACATTCTATTAGCGATGGCCCTACATGTGTGTGGTGAGTTGGTGGATGATTTGTGTGGAAGGCTAGGTCACCAGCTTCTCCGGCAACATGGCCTTGCAGTCGGCGGAGAATGAAAAGACTGTTTTACGTCGTAAAAGTCTGCTCACATTCTATGCTAATCGCCTATGCTGGCGCGGGCGCGTTTTCTTTGAGTGTCGCTAGTAGTGCAAGGCCGACACATTCAAACATTGCGATATCGTTTTCAATTTGAGTCGGACCGTCTGACTGCCTGTGATTGAGCGCGTGCGCTATTGAATTCCTGCGTTCAAAAAAACTTTCCAAGCCGGCTATCAATTTGCCGTGAGCTTTCCCAGGTTCAGACTCGCCAAAAAATTCCAATATCGGGAATTTGAAACTCATTTTTTGACACACATCTTTCAAGTCACTAATCACAAATAAACTATTCAACATGGTGGGGCGCATGTTGTTCTCATTATGAATCAAATCCGCATATATGTCTTTGGTAAGATCGCCATTGCAAAAATCATAAATTAGAGAGAATTTGACTTGTGCCGCAGCTATTGTTGATCCTCGGCCGACGTTATTCCGCATATCAAGTTGAACTTTTGAAAGTCCATCCATAATACGCTTCCACGCGGTTGATGCAATTTTTGCGGGGAGCCGTTCAAAGGAGTCGACACTTTGAACGACGGCACGGGCATATTCTCTAGCCATCTCACGGATGAATTGTTCGAACGTCGCTGCAAGTAGGAGTGTCGCCGAATTCGAGGCAGCGATACGCACCTTCGCGTGTAAATTATTTTGACTCGACACTGCCACTAGCGTGCGAAGCGCGCCAAGTTCTCTGCAGTAATCGTCCGAGATAATCTCAAATGCGATCTCCAAATTTACCCCGGCTTCAATATGTTTCGCATCAGGGCAATCCGTTCCTTAACCGCTTTTGCAGTATTGCCATATCCTGTCAAAACTAAAAAACTACCGGCATCGTTTAGCGCAGCATTAAATCTTTTTTGGACAAGTAATCTATCAGCTTTTATAGCATCACGACTATCCCATAAATCATTTATAGCGACCATTGACGCATCGTAGATTGCGGCAGATATACGTTTCCGTTTTCTGTCGTCTGCTGGTAAAACAAAAGGATTCTCGTCAAACAAGACATATAGAAACGTAAATCGTTCTATAAATTCTTGCTGAAGCGCAGCGCCGTCCTCATCGCTCACGCTCTTTGCCATTGCTCTATCAAGCATTAGCTTCATCGATCCACGAATATTTTCTTCTTCTCTTAGCGCGAAATACCGCAGAACCAGCTGACAGTCTCCCATAGTTGAATATAGAATATTCTTTTGCCTTTCCGGATTTTCGTAGTAATCGTTTGGGTCGCTTTCCGTATAGGGTGGGATATCGAATACTTTAGTAAAAAGCTCAAATCTTGTGAGTTGCAGAATTACTCTCTTAAAGTAACCGGCATGCACGGAATTCCTTATTTCTTGCGAGTTAAGCTTAGTGCCACCGGTGTTCAGTCTGTCAAATATGAATCTACGAATGTCAGTTATAGTCAAACTCCCATGAGTTTTTTCGGTTTCGCTTTCGAGCAGTAAAACGATTGCAGACAAACTTGCCCTGTCTAATGAGCGTTTTATGCGGGGAGGGCAGCGAGAGTAACGTAGCCCATTTAACGGCGATAGAACAGAAAGGCCGGTCAGCGCAAATTCACCGGCAATGAATTCCCGAACTGCGTTCAGCCGTTGCTGGCCGTCCATTACCTCATATCGCGCGGCATCATTTTCGTACAAAAAAACAGGCGGTACTGGTATGTTTAATAGTAGGGACTCTACCAGCCGCGACTTTTGCGAACTGCTCCAGCGGAGTCTGCGCTGATATTCAGGGCGTAGATTTAATACTTCACCCTTATCGATCAAGTCCCTCAATTGTGGAAGGAAAAAATTATTGGTCTGATATATAATTCGAAACGCATTTTTGGCGAAAAATTCTTCTGGATCTTGCTTTGGATCGGATAGCGGAGTTTCTGCGTCATCCTCTGCATCATCCATAACGATTTCTGTATTCACGTGATGTCCTTAAGATGGCTTCACTCGATGACTTCGTGCTTTCAACGTCATCCGTTTTAATCATCAAATTTTAAAATATTTCATTCGGCGTTCGGATTTTATAAGCACATCGCAGTAATTGAGGCTACAGATTGATAAACAGTTTCTCCACTGCGATATCTAAAGCATCTGCTATACGTTCTATACCATCCAGCGACAAATTCGACGTACCGCGTTCAATTCGACTCATGTAGCTTCGAGCAAAGCCACACCGGTGTGCGAAGTCCTCCTGCGAGAAGCCGGCCTCCTTGCGCAGAACTTTCACCCTATTTCCAAATTTTTCTCTTAGCGCGTCCACACCAAGAATTTGGCCTAGTGTGCACTTATCAGCCACGCTCTAATCGTAACATCTGTATTTTTTTTTGAGGTTATTTAGATGGTAAAAATTGTCGACTGGTCTATTTGGTTTGTTCAGCTCGGTTGCTGTCTGTTCGTCGGATGGCTGTTCGGGCCGCTGGGGATCGTCCTCGCGGTTTTGGGAGGTGGGTACGTGCTGGGTGTACTGGTAACTTAAAGCCGTCAGGGCTGCGATAGGATTGTTGCTTCAGTGCGACAGTCAAGTTCGGTATCTGCCTGTTCTGCATTGCGGTGCAATATGCGCGCAGCTACTTCAAGGGGCGAAATTTTTTTGACGGTATCTGTGACGGTATCTGATAAATACAAAAGGGGGTATTCCTTGATTTATGCGGGTTGCAGATGATGATTCGACTTCCCCTCTCGGCCGGTTCGAAAGCCTTGCCCTTGCAGAGGCGTGCCTCTCCGAATCGTCCGATTGCCGCCGCGTAAGCGGTGGCGCGCCGGGAGGCGCAGCGTGGAGCGCAAAAAATTCCTGCCAACACTATTTCACTTGATCAATTTCTACGAATATCTGCCTCTAAGCTCGCGGCAGCGAAGAGGGGTGATGAGAAGATGCGATCCCACCATAGCAATTGCAGCGCCGATAAACCATTTCAGCAGAGTGCCTTCCACCCTCGCGAGGCTGCCTTCCATCTTCGCAATATCCTCTTTACTAGCGTAGTTGGATTTGATTACGGCCACATCAGACTCGATGGACGACAAGCGTTCCAATGTCTTTTCCGTAATAGATTCGAGTTTTGATAGGCGGGCTTCCGTACGGCCATCATCCCCGCCCCCTGCTTGTTGTCAACCGGAGGAGGTGGTGGTGGTTGAGCTCCATCGACTTTTTGGGTTTGGTTTGTTGCCTCTAGGAACGGGGCAGTCAATGCATTAATCCGAGCGACTTTTTTTGCAGCAAGATAGTTGATCTTGGTTGCGATCCGAAGAAATTTTGCGATCTCCTCAGGTGCATTTATGCCGAAAATTTCAGTTTCGCCAGTTCTCGTAACGTCCCGTGCCGCCTTCTCAAGGCGTAGGACCATTGTTTTCTGTAACTCAGCAAAAAGCGCTTGCAGTTCTATAACGTTTGGAACGGTAAGTTGAACCTCGGTTTCCATGTGATCCAAGATGTTTAACAAAGCATCAAAGCTTGTCGCGCTAGGCGCGCGCGCCGCCTCGCCCAACTTTGCCACCAGTAACCCGTGTTCCTCGTTAGCTGCTGCGCTCTTTTCGGCCTCTATCGCCCATTCAGCTTGCGTGATCGCGCCAGTAGTTTCGTCCATAAATTTTTCGTTGACCCGACTGTTGCTGCGCCTCCCGGGGGGGACTATTTCTTATCTCAGGTCATTGTATAAAAATTAATAATTGGATTTCTATCCAATTGTCACGACGTGGCCGTATCCGCCACATGCACATGTCGAGGGGATTGCACTATTCGAGGCGCGTGGCGGTATACAACGTAACCAATCAATTCCCCGGATTTTTCATCCAATCCGCCATCAAATCCACCACCTCTTTCTCCTGTCCGATAAAGCCGTGGTAGTGCATGGCCTCGCAAACATCCCCGCTGGGGTTGACGCCGCCGGTGACCATCACCAGTTTCTTAACAGGCGCGTTTTTCAGCCCCCTCATGATCCAGTCCATCTCGTGCGGCTGGCAGATCGGGCAGGCGTCGCTGGCGTGGTGTACCACCAGCACGGGCAACTTGAGCGCGGCCAGATTCTGCGCCGGCACCGCGCCCTGTTTTTTGAACGCCGTCACGCTGGACGTCAGCACCAGGCCGGCGATGCCGGCATCACCCGCGCTGCCGATCGCGACATAGGTGGCCGAGATGGTGCCGCGACTGGTACCGACCAGCCAGATCGGCGC
>JBDSKP010000294.1:0-8445 GCA_039916925.1 Duganella sp. | reverse complement strand
CCGCCAGCCAGGACGTGGTGATCGACGCCTACCGCCGCGAGATCCTGGCCGAGGACGAGCAGGGCTTGGGCGCGGCCATCATCGTCAACGCCTACAAGGCCGCCAGCCTGATTCCCAGCGCGCTGGGGCTGGTGCTGGCCGACACGATGTCGTGGCAGGCGGTGTTCTGGATCGTGGCCGCGTTCATGCTGCCGGGCTTCATCTGCACCTTGCTGGCCAAGGAGCCGGCCGTCTACGGCGCGCCGCCGAAGAACCTGCAGGAGGCGGTGGTGCTGCCGTTCCGCGAATTTATCCTGCGCGACGGCTTGAAACAGGCGCTGATCATCATTATGTTCGTCCTGCTGTACAAGATCGGCGACAGCATGGCGACCGCGTTGTCGACCAAGTTCTTCCTCGATGTCGGCTTCACCACCAAGCAGATCGGCCTGGCGGCCAACGCCACCGGCTGGTGGGCCAGCCTGGCCGGCGGCGCCGTCGGCGGCATCTGGATGATCAAGTTGGGCATCAACCGCGCGCTGTGGGTGTTCGGCGTGCTGCAGGCGATCGCGATTCTGGGCTTTGCCTGGCTCGCCAACGTGGGGCCGGACCCGGTGCTGTTGAGCGCGGTGTTCGGTTTCGAAGCCTTCGCCAGCCTGGGGCTCGGGTCGGCGGCGCTGGTGGCATTTATGTCGCGCGCGACCGATCCCCGCTATACTGCGACCCAATATGCGTTGTTTTCCAGTCTGGCTGCGGTCCCGCGCACATTCATTAATTCCTCTGTGGGTTATATTGTTGCCGAAACGGGTTGGTTCTGGTTCTTTATCGTCTGTTTCATCCTCGCCTTCCCGGCGATGATGATGCTGCCGAAAATCGCTCCTTGGAATAGTGCAAATGAAAAAGCTTAAATTGAAGGGCGCCGCGCTGGCGCTGGTGTGCGTGATCGGTGCGTTCCCGGTGTACGCGCAAAACGATGGGATTCCGGTCGAAAAGCTGTCGCGCATGCGCGGGCTGGGCGGCGATGCCGCGCAATTCGATCAGCAGTCTAAACTGCAATATGATCAAATGCTCAAGCAGGCGCACGACAAGGACGCCGTGGCCACCGACAACAATCCGCAGTTGATCCGCCTGCGTGCCATCGCCAAGCGTCTGATTCCCTTCACCTCGCGCTGGAATCCCGACGCGGCGCAGTGGAAGTGGGAAGTCAACCTGCTCAACTCGGACACCATCAATGCGTTTTGCATGCCGGGCGGGCGCATCGCCTTTTACAACGGCATCCTGACCAAGCTCAATCTGACCGATGATGAAGTGGCGGCGGTGATGGGGCACGAGATCGCCCACGCGCTGCGCGAGCATGCGCGCGAGCAGGCAGGCAAGAACACCGTCACGCAGGTCGGTTCGCGCATTCTCGGCGCTTTGGGCTCGGCCTATTTCGGCGTCGATCCGCGTCTGGGTGACGCCGCCGCCGGCATGGTCTCGCAGGGCGCCGCGTTGAAGTTCTCGCGCGGCGATGAGAGCGAGGCCGATCTGGTTGGCATCGATCTGGCCGCGCGGGCCGGCTTCGATCCGCGCGCCGGTGTCGCGCTGTGGCAGAAGATGGGCGCGATCAACAAGAGCCAGCCGATCAGCTTCCTGTCGACGCACCCGACCGGCAAGGACCGCATCGCCAACATGAACAAGAACATGCCGCTGGTGCTGCCGGTGTTCGCCCGCGCCAAGGGTCTGGACGCGAACAACCTGCCCAAGTACCACTCGCTGGCGCTGCCGAAGTCGTAATGTCGCCGGCACGGCCCCCGCTGCCGATGCGCGACGGCGTCGCGCCGAGCTACCTGTGGCTGCCGGAAGGGCAATGGCCGGACCTGATCACCTTCCTCATCGAGCGTTTTCCCGATGTCGAGGTGTCTACCTGGTACGATCGCATGGCGCGCAACGAAGTGGTCGACGGCGACGGCAGGCCGCTGTCGCCCGGCAGCGCGTTCAAGCGCGGCATGCGCATCTTCTATTACCGGGAACTGGAGGCGGAAGCGCCGATCCCGTTCGCCGAAGAGATCCTCCACATGGACGAGCACTTGGTGGTGGTCGACAAGCCGCACTTCCTGCCGATGACGCCGGGCGGGCGCTTCCTGCATGAGACCTTGCTGGTGCGGCTGAAGAAGACGCTGGGCGAGCCGGCGCTGACGCCGATCCACCGGCTCGACCGCGAGACGGCCGGGGTGGTGATCTTCTCGCGCAAGGAGGCCAGCCGCGGCGCCTATCAATCGCTGTTCCAGAAACGGCTGATCGAGAAGGAATACGAGGCGCTGGCGCCGACGCTGAAGGGTGTCGAGTTTCCGTTCACGTACCGCAGCCGGATGGTCGACGGCGACAAGTTCTTCATCATGAAGGAGGAGCCGGGCGAACCCAATTCCGAGACCATCATCGAAGTGATCGAGCACCGCGCCGATTGCACCTTGTACCGGCTGTTTCCGCACACGGGCCGCAAGCACCAGCTGCGGCTGCATCTCTCGTCGCTCGGCATCCCGATCATCAACGACGCGTTTTATCCGGTGGCGTTGCCGTGCAAGGAGGACGACGTGTCGCGGCCGCTCAAGCTGCTGGCGCGCCGCATCTGCTTCCTCGACCCGCTGACCGGCGACTGGCGCGAATTCAGCAGCCGCCGCAGTTTGTGAGAGGTCAGAAACTGATGGCCTGTAACTTGGTTGCCAGGGAATTCGATACGCTCCGCCGCTGACGAGCGCCGAATAACTGACCACTTGCGGCCACCATCTGACCAGACGCTCGGGCTGTGCCCAGAAACCCTGTTTCGACCATTGGGCATCCAGAATGAACACCGTGTGCCCGGCGCGCCGGATCGCTTCGCGTTCGGCACCGGTCCCCTGCTCCTCCGGCTGAAGGGGCATTGTGTCCGCTAAGGTAACTTTTCAACGCCCCTCTCTCCCCTCGAAGCCCACGTTTTAGCGCCGGTTTTAGCCCCCACTCAAGAAGTGAAACGGAAAATCTTAGCAATATGCGTTGATGATTTTCCTCGTACCTAGCCTAGACACTGCTCAATGCGTCAGGTCCATTTCGCCATCACTATGGTCGCTGCGGTGGGCGCCGTTGTGGTGCGCCGCCTTTTTCTAACAATTCGGGAGATAAAATGGCAATCGACGTATACCTGCAAATCGAAGGAATCAAGGGCGAATCGGCGGACTCGGCGCATGTTGGCTGGATCGAAATCGATTCGGTGCACATGGGGGTAACCCAGCCCAACAGCAGCAATGCCTCAACCGCCGGCGGTCACACGACAGGACACTCTGAGCACCGCACCCTGTCCCTTTCAAAGCTCGCTGACACCGCCTCGCCGGTCCTAATGCAGCATTGCTCAATGGGCAAGACGATTCCGAAGGCCAAATTGGAATTCATGCGGGCCGACGGGGACGGCAAACCGGTCAAGTATTACCAGGTTGAGTTGGAAAACGTGTTGCTGTCTAGTATGGACCAAATCATGCGCGGCGGCGGCTTACTTCAAGATCAAATCGGCCTACGCTTTTCCAAAGTGAGGTGGGCGTACACGCAGCAGAAGATTGGCGGAGGCTGCGGCGGTAGTACAACTGGAGGCTGGGATTTAGCCGCCAAGAAATGCGTGTGAGGAGCGAACTATGGCTACTTCCGGAGTTCCAATTCAGCCCAAGGACAGCCGTGGCTACTTCATGCTGCCGCAGGCACCCGAGGATGCCGGCTATTACGTGTACGGCAACAAGGGCGGAGTGGCAGGAACCGGCCACCTTGCTCAGTACGCACATTATGACCTGCTCTCCGTGATCTTTTATATCGAACGCGAGTGGCAGACTATCTGTGATAGAAAGTTCGGTATTGGAAATATCAGTATTGACGGGGGGCTACCGTACGACAAACACTCAACCCACCAGCTAGGAATTGAGATGGACTGCCGCCCGGTCCGCAAGGACAAGCTAACGGGGCAGACCGCACATGTCTCTTATGGTGATCCTGTGTACGACCAAGCAGCGACCATTCAGCTGCTGTGCCTCTTTGCGCAGCATCCAGGGGTTGAACTCATCTATTTCAACGACCCGGAAGTACAAAAGGTGGCTGGCCCCATCGTCACCAGCTGCGCCGGCCATAATGACCATTTTCACGTCCAGCTCTGGAAGCCCAAATGAACCCCCGTCAATTATTCGCCACTGGTACGCTCTTATTATTTTCTCTGTCTCAAGCCGCCGAAAGGACCAAGCCTGAGACGGCCGAGCCCCGCCCCTTGATCGGCAACTACCAAGTATATGGTGGTAGTCTGTCTGATATGCGGCCGCCGACGCCAACGGACAGGAACCTGGCATTCGAGTTCCAGGGCCAGACCGCGAAAGATTTGTTCGAGTACATCGGACCGGATGTGAAGAAAGAAAAGGCGTGTACGTCTAACCCGGATTATCGGGAGCGGCGGAGGGGCGATCTCCATTGTGTTTACTGGAAATCTAGCGGGTACAGATGCTTCCTGGGACTCGATTTGCGGTCAGGAAAGAGCGATAACGGGTCTATCTGCTGACGGGTATTTCCGGTCCTTTCCAAGCACATCAGCACATCTTCGTGGTGATGTCGAAGACGCGCGCCACCGTTTCCTTGTCGCTGCCTTCCGCCACATAAGAGGAGTGGATGGTATCCGTGGGAATACAGGCATCGGCGACGATCGGCGTGCCAAATTGCAGCGCCGGGTCGAGCAAAATCGTCTTGCGCCTGCCTAGCGGGAACCAACGGACCGCGCCATCGGTGTCGTACTCGATACCGGCGTACAGCGATGGTGTGATGATATCGGAAAAAACAAATTGTTTTTGCAGTACATCGACCATATGCGGTTCTCCGGTCGCCGCCTCCACGGCCTGCAAGAATATGCGTTTGCCATCGGTGCGGAACTGGCGGTTTGTCAGCGGGTAGCCTTGGCCAAAAGATTCGGTGGCGGCCTGGATGGTCGCGCGGATCACTTTCAGATCCACGCCATGCTTTACAAACGCCGAGACCATGCGTAATTCGAGCAAATCCCGAAAACCAATCACTTCGTCGGCAAGTCCCTCATCTTTCAGTTGCGTGGTCCAAAGCGGCTCGGAGCGCACCCGTTGGCCGTGATGGTTCCGGGAATACCCCTGCAGCCAGCGACGCAACGAGCGCGGCTCCGCACCAACCAGCTTTGCTGCTTGGTGTAAGGGGTAGATGCCGGTCCCGATGAGATCCATGTCTGCTGCCGAATAGAGGAGGAACCACGTCAAGTTAGCAGATCAGGAACCCTTGATCAATCATTAACGTGCCGCGCCCGAACGCTTAATCGTGCGCGTACTCGATGATCAACGGCGCGTGGTCCGAGAACTTCTCTTCCTTGTAGATCGCCACCGTGGTGGCCTTGGCGGCGATGCCCGGAGTCGCCACGTGGTAGTCGATGCGCCAGCCGACGTTCTTCGCGTACGCCTGGCCGCGGTTGCTCCACCACGTGTATTGCTCCTCGCGCGGGTCGAGGCCGCGGTGCACGTCGACAAAGCCGACCTCGTCGAACACGCGCGTCATCCATTCGCGCTCCTCCGGCAGGAAGCCGGAATTTTTCTTGTTGCCCTTCCAGTTCTTCAGGTCGATTTCCTTGTGCGCGATGTTCCAGTCGCCGCAGATGACCACTTCGCGTCCCTCGGCGTGCAGTTGCTGCAGGTGCGGCAGGAACAGCGCCATGAAGCGGAATTTCGCTTCCTGGCGCTCCGGGCCGGAAGATCCCGATGGGCAATACACCGAAATCACGCTAAGATTGCCGAAATCGCAACGCACGTAGCGGCCCTCGGCGTCGAACTCCGGCGCGCCGAAACCGATGACGACCCGGTCCGGTTCGATCTTGCTGTAGACGCCGGTGCCGGAATAGCCCTTTTTCTCGGCGTAGTGGAAGTGGCCGTGGTAGCCGCCCGGGTTCAGGAACTCGGGCGTCATGTCCGGCGCCTGGGCCTTGAGTTCTTGCACGCAGATGAAGTCGGCGTCCTGCGTGGCCATCCACTTGAAGAAGCCTTTGGAGGACGCGGAACGGATGCCGTTCAGGTTGGCGGAAATGATTTTTGGCATGGCGGAAGTGAGTTGGAAAAGTGCTTAAAAATGAGTCGGAAATTTCGGAATGCGCTAGTGTAGCGTTAAAATACGGCCACTTTATAGAAATGAGGCAGCATGAACAATTTACGTCAGCAATTTATCGAGTTTTCGGTCAACACCGGGGTGCTGCGCTTTGGCGAGTTCACCACCAAGGCCGGGCGCCAGTCGCCGTACTTCTTCAACGCCGGCTTGTTCCACGACGGCGCCACCCTGGCCCAGCTGGCGCAGTTCTACGCGCAGACGCTGCTCGACTCGGGCGTCGAATTCGACATGCTGTTCGGCCCGGCCTACAAGGGCATCACGCTGGCCTCGGCCACCGCCGTGGCGCTGGCGGGCAAGGGCCGCAACACCTCGTTCGCGTACAACCGCAAGGAGGCCAAGGCGCATGGCGAGGGCGGCAACCTGGTCGGCGCCAAGCTGCAGGGTAAGGTGGTCATCATCGACGACGTGATCTCGGCCGGCACCTCGGTGCGCGAATCGGTGGACATGATACGCGCCGCCGGCGCCGAACCGTGCGCCGTGCTCATCGCGCTGGACCGCATGGAGCGCTCCGGCGGCCCGGACGGCACGCTGTCGCCGAATTCGGCGGTGCAGGAGGTGTCCAACCTCTACAATATCCCGGTGATTTCGATCGGCAACTTGGATGACCTGTTCGCTTATCTGAACAGCAAGGGCGCCGACCCGCAACTGCTCCAGCACAAGGACGCGGTGGCGGCGTATCGCGAACGCTACGGGATAGCCTGATCTGGCGCGGTATCGGTGGCCGATGCGTTGCCGAATCGGCCATCTTGCTAGACTTTGATATTTCTATGGTGTAACCTTTTGAGACGGCATACAGCCGTGGACAAACGAGGCAGATCCATGAACATCGCAACATTGAAGGTACACGGCGACGACGACGGCCTGGCGGACATCCGCGACGGCTTGCCAACCGAACCGGACAGCGACTGGCAAAAGGGCGACGTCAAGCCCGACGGCCGGGTGCGCATCGATTCAGGTTTTTACGTCGCCATCGGCACCGACGAGAATCCGGACGAACTGCTCAAGCAGATCCGCCACTATCTGGCCGAATGCTCGGCGCGCGGCATCCACTTCGAACGCTCGGACGTGGCGGCCGAACTGCGCGTCTCCTTCACCACCGAGCGCGGGGCGGCGACGCCCAGCCTGGACTTCACGCTGGCCGATCTGACCTTGCTGGTGGACATGGGCATCACGCTCAGCATCACCGCCTGATGCGCTTCGCCGAAACGCGGCTGGCCGGGTTGCGTTGCGGGCAGGCGGAGCGGCGCGTTCATATCTGGGAGCCGGATCCTCCGGCCGCGCCGCGCGCGGTGCTGCTGGCCATCCACGGCGGGATGGCGCATGGCGGCGACTATGTCACGCCGGCGCTGTTCTTTCGGCGGCACGGCATCGCCACCGTGGCCCACGACCTGTGCGGGCATCAGGACGCGCGCCGGGTCGATATCCCCGGCTTCCACGTGTTCCTCGACGACAGCGTGCTGTTCCTGCGGTGGGTCAAGCGCGAGTATCCCGGCGTGCCGATTTTCGTGATGGGCCACTCGATGGGCGCGCTCATCGCCACCCACCTGGGGCTCGGCCCGTTCGCCGGCGACGGCGATGTCAAGGGCTTCATCCTGTCGTCGCCGTACTACGTCAACGCGATCAAGGTGTCGCCGGTGCTGCTGGCGCTGGCCGGCGTGCTGGGCGCGCTGGCGCCGCGCATGAAGGTGCCGCTGGCGCCGCTGACCGACCTGCTCACCCACGACGGCGCCATCACCGCGCGCCATCACGCCGACGAGCGCGACGGCGTGCGCGCCACGGAAATCACGGTCCGCTTCGGCAACGCGCTGACGACGGCGCAAAAGGGATTGGCGGCGCGGATGCAGGATTGGCGGCATCCATTGTTCGCCGTGGTGGCAGGCGACGACAAGCTGGCCGACGCCGACGCGGCCGAGGCGATGCTCAAGTCGGTGCCGGCGGCGTTGCTGACGTATCGGCGCCATCCGCAAAATTATCACGAGAACTTCAACGAGCTCAATCGCGAAGACATCTACGCCGACATCCTGGTCTGGATGCGGCTGCCGCCCGCCGGCTGATCGTCATCGAACCGGGGGCGGCTGTCATGGCCTTTGCCGAGGGCCTCTTATTTCGCTTATTTCAGGCTCCAGACGTACTGCACCTCCAGGTTCGACGCCACCGGTTTGCCCGCCTGGGTCGCGGCCTTGAACTGGCATTTGGCGACGGCTTCGCGCGCCGCCTCGTCCAGGTCCGTGAATCCGCTCGATTTGAGCACCGTGGAGTTTTTCAGTTGGTTGTCGGGGCCGACCTCGAAACCGAGCGTCACCGCACCCTGCTCATTGC
>JBDSKP010000293.1:0-4013 GCA_039916925.1 Duganella sp. | reverse complement strand
CTTGGCGCCGACGTGCAAAATGCCGTTGGCGTCGATGTCGAAGGTCACTTCGATCTGTGGCGTGCCGCGCGATGCTGGCGGGATGCCTTCCAGATTGAATTCGCCCAGGCCCTTGTTACCGGCAGCGATCTCGCGCTCACCCTGATAAACCTTGATCGTTACCGCAGGCTGGTTGTCGTCGGCGGTCGAAAATACCTGGCTGAACTTGGTCGGAATCGTCGTGTTCTTGTGGATCATCTTGGTCATCACGCCGCCCAGGGTTTCAATACCCAGCGACAGCGGCGTCACGTCCAGCAGCAGCAAGTCCTTGCGCTCGCCCGACAGCACGGAGCCCTGGATGGCGGCGCCGACAGCGACGGCTTCGTCCGGGTTCACGTCCTTGCGTGGGTCCTTGCCGAAGAACTCCTTCACTTTTTCCTGCACCTTTGGCATACGGGTCATGCCGCCGACCAGGATGATGTCATCGATGTCCGACACTTTTACGCCAGCGTCCTTGATGGCGATGCGGCATGGCTCGATGGTGGCGATGATCAGCTCTTCCACCAGCGATTCCAGCTTGGCGCGGGTCATTTTCAGGTTCAGGTGGACCGGCGCGCCGTTCGCCATGGCGATGTACGGCTCGTTGATCTCGGTCTGCTGCGACGACGACAGTTCGATCTTCGCGCGCTCGGCCGAAGCCTTGATGCGCTGCAGGGCGATCGGATCTTTTTTCAGATCCAGGCCGTTGATCTTCTTGAATTCGTCGATGATGTAGTCGATGATGCGCTGGTCGAAGTCTTCGCCGCCCAGGAAGGTGTCGCCGTTGGTCGACAGCACTTCGAACTGCTTCTCGCCGTCGACGTCGGCGATCTCGATGATCGACACGTCGAACGTGCCGCCGCCCAGGTCATACACGGCGATCTTGCGATCGCCCTTGTCGGTCTTGTCCAGGCCGAAGGCCAGCGCGGCGGCGGTCGGCTCGTTGATGATGCGCTTGACGTCCAGGCCGGCGATGCGGCCGGCGTCCTTGGTCGCCTGGCGCTGCGAGTCGTTGAAGTACGCCGGCACGGTGATGACCGCCTCGGTGACTTCTTCGCCCAGGTAGTCCTCGGCGGTTTTCTTCATCTTGCGCAGCACTTCGGCCGAGATTTGCGGCGGCGCCAGTTTCTTGTCGCGCACGCCGATCCATGCGTCGCCGTTGTCGGCTTTCATGATCGAGTACGGCATCAGGCCGATGTCCTTCTGCACTTCTTTTTCGTCGAACTTACGACCGATCAGACGCTTCACCGCGAACAAGGTGTTCTTCGGATTGGTCACTGCCTGACGCTTGGCCGGCGAGCCGACGAGAATTTCACCATCTTCTTGGTAAGCAATGATCGATGGCGTCGTGCGTGCGCCTTCGGCGTTTTCGATTACCTTTGGCTGACCATTTTCCATGATGGAAACGCAGGAATTGGTGGTTCCCAGATCGATACCGATAATTCTACCCATGATTTTTCTTCCTCTTTGCTAAGTTCAGATGGTACTAATATGTGGAAAAGCTGTATGTTTTCAAGTGCTTAAGTTCGGCTGACGGCGAATATTTTATTTAACCAACCCGCGCCCCGGACATTACTTCGCTTGCGCGGCGGTCACGATGGCGGGACGCAGCAGGCGGTCCGCGATCATATAACCTTTTTGCAACACGGAAACCACGGTGTTGGCTTCCTGGTCCGCCGGCACCACGGCCACGGCCTGGTGCTTGTTCGGATCGAGCTTGTCGCCCTGCGCCGGCTGGATCTCCAGCAGGCGGTTTTTCTCGAACGCCGCGGTCAGCTGCTTGAGCGTCATTTCCACGCCTTCCTTCAGCGACTCGACCGATGGCGTCTCGACCTTCAACGCCATTTCCAGGCTGTCCTTGACGGGCACCATGGCCTCGGCGAAGCTTTCAACGGCGAACTTATGGGCCTTGGCCACATCTTCCTGGGCGCGGCGGCGGATGTTTTCGCCGTCGGCCTTGGCGCGCATGAAGGCATCGTGCATTTCCGCCAGACGCGCTTCGGTGCTGGCCAGCTGTTCTTCCAGGGAAGGCTGCTGGTCAGGAGTCGATGGCGCGGCCGACTCAGCGGCCGCTTCCGGATTAGGTACCGCTTGATTTTCCTGATCTTGCATCTATAGACTCCTACTATCGTATTTGTTTGACATTACTTTTGTTACCGCACTGGCTGCAGGTGGGGCGATATCCTATGTTTTCAAGGGTTATTCTGCCCATCATTTAATCAGCGCTGGTGGGCGCCGACGGCGCGCGCGGGCGACGTCGGGCTGATCCGGTAGCTGGCTATTTTAACAGGCTGGCACTCAACGACCGCAAGTGCTGATTATCGCGGAACGGGGCCGGTGTGGTGTAGTTGTCACTTTTTTAGCGGTTTGGGGGCGCCGCCCGGGTACGACCTTAGTCGGCCGCGCCCAGTTGCAGCGCGGCGGCGCGGCCGGTTTCGGCGTCCTTCCTGCGCTCCTCGTGCTGCGCGGGCGACATCTGGGTCGGCCAGCCGATCATGTGCTGCTCGGCGATCTCGGCCAGCGCGGCGATCCAGTCGGGCGCTTCGTTCAGGCTCGGGATGTAGTGGAACCGGGCGCCTTGGCGGCCGCCGGCCTGCTCGAAGTCGTGCCGCACCTCCATCGAGATCTCTTCCAGCGTCTCGAGGCAATCGCTGATGAAGCCCGGGCACATGATATCGACCCGCTTGACGCCGTCGCGCGCCAGCTGGGCGACGGTGGGCGCGGTGTACGGCTGCAGCCACTCGGCCTTGCCGAAGCGCGACTGGAACGTCACCATGTACTGCTCCGGCTTGAGCTTGAGCGCGGCCGCCAGCAGGCGCGCGGTCTTGAGGCACTCGCAATGGTAGGGGTCGCCCAGCATCAGGGTGCGCTTGGGCACGCCGTGGAAGCTCAGCACCAGCTTGTCGGGACGGCCGTTGGCCTCCCAGTGGGCCAGCACCGAGTGCTGCAAGGCGCGGATGTAGGCGTCATGGTCATGATAGTTGCGCACGAAGCGCAGCTCGGGAATATTGCGCACCGAGCCATAGTGGTTGAACACGGCGTCGTAGATCGAGCCGGTGGTGGTGCCGGAATACTGCGGATAGGCGGGCAGCACCAGGATGCGTTCGCAGCCGTCGGCCTTGAGCTTGGCCAGCACCTCCGGGATCGATGGCGAGCCGTAGCGCATGGCCATGGCCACGGTCAGGTTCTCGTGGCCGCGTTCGCCGAGGGCGCCCAGCAGGTACATCGCCTGGGCGGCGGTGTGCACCTTCAAAGGCGAGCCTTCGCGGGTCCAGATGGTGGCGTACTTCTTGGCCGACTGGCCGGAGCGGAACGGCAGAATGATCAGGTTAAGGATGAACCACCACACCGCGCGCGGGATTTCCACCACGCGCGGATCGGACAGAAACTCCTTCAGATAGCGGCGCACGGCCGAGCGGGTCGGCGCGTCGGGCGTGCCCAAGTTGACCAGCAGAATGGCGCTGCGGCCAACGGTGCCGTGTTTGTAGGGAGGTTCTTTGGCAAAAGTCATGTGAGCCAATGGCGGTTTGAATAGGACAGTTCGCCATTATAGATAAGAAACCCGCCCACTCCGGGGTCAGGTCCGAATGCCGCTAAATTAAGCGGCCATCGGAACCACGTAGGGCGGAAGCTGACCACCGGCGCGCCGCCGCGCAACGTTCCCTCGCCGCTGAGCGCGGCCAGTCGCGGCTCCTCGACGAAGACGTCGCGCTGCAGCTCGGTGGCGCGCCCGCCCGAATCGGTGACCAGCACCTTGATCGAGTAGCAGCCCGGCGCGCAGAACCGGTGTCGCAGCCGCACTTGGCCGCTGCCGCCAAATTCGGCGAGCGTCGGCGCCGGCGAAGCGCAGCCGTCGCCCCAATCCACGCTGGCCTTGTGGGTTTGGGTCCAGGAGTTGTCGATGAAGTTGAGCGTCAACGCCAGGTCCTGGCCGACCTTTACCGTGACGGGCAAGTCGAGGATTGGGCCGAGCACCGGCGCGTCGGTGCCGCGCG
>JBDSKP010000292.1:0-5228 GCA_039916925.1 Duganella sp. | reverse complement strand
CGATGTCCTTTCGACCGTCTCGGAACGATCCGGCTTCACGACGACCGGTCGCTACGACGAGGTCGTGGTGCTCTGCGATGCGTACGCGAAGGCCTTTTCCGATGCCGTCCACTGCATCGATTTCGGCACCACGCCCGAGGGACGCACGATGAAGGCGCTGGTCATCACGCGCTCTGGCGCCTTCACGCCGGAGGATGCGAAAGCGAAGGGAATTCCGGTGTTGCTGGTCCAGGGTGGAATCCACGCGGGCGAAATCGACGGCAAGGACGCGGGCTTCCTCGCACTGCGCGAGGCACTCGACGGCAGCGCCGCAAGGGGCGACCTGGCGCGGCTCGTGTGGGTGTTCGTGCCGGTCTTCAACATTGACGGGCACGAACGCTTCGGCAAATGGAACCGGCCGAACCAGCGCGGCCCGGTGGAAATGGGCTGGCGCACCACGGCGCAAAACTACAACCTCAATCGCGACTACGTCAAGGCCGACGCGCCGGAGATGCAGGCCATGCTGGCGCTGGTGAACGCCTGGGACCCGCTGGCCTACATCGACCTGCACGTGACCGACGGCGCCAAGTTCCAGCCGGACGTCTCGATCCAGGTCGAGCCGGTGCACGGCGGCGACGAGGAGCTCAAGCAGGCCGGCCTGGCGCTGCGGACGGCGGTGATGGCGGACCTGAAGGCGCAGGGCTCGGACCCGAAGCCGTACTATATGTCCTTCGCGGTCGACGACGATCCGGCGTCCGGCTTTGTCGACGCCATGGCCGCGCCGCGATTTTCGACCGGCTACTTCCCGATGCGTAACCGCTTCGCGATGCTGGTCGAGACGCACTCGTGGAAGGATTATCCGACCCGCGTGCGCGTCACGCACAACACCATCGTCTCGTTGCTGGCGCAGGTCGGCGCGCACGGGCAGCAGTGGCTGAAGATGACGCGCGACGCGGACGCGCGCGCGGCGGCGCTGGCGGGCGCCGATGTCCCGCTCAGCTATCGCACCACCTACAACACCAAGACCATCGAGTTCCCCGGCTACGAATACACGCGTTCCCATTCGGAGGTGTCGGGCGGCCTGATGACGCGCTACGACGAGGGCAAGCCGCAGATCTGGAGCGTGCCGCTGCGTGACGAGATCGTGCCGGATCTGCGGGTGGCCGCGCCCAGGGGCGGTTACCTGGTGCCGCTGGCCGACGCGCCCCGGGTGGCGGCCAAGCTGAAACAGCACGGCATCGCGTTCAAGGTGCTGGGCGCCGACCAGATGGCGGCGGAGGTGGAGACCTTCCGCGCCACCAAGACCAAGTTCGGCGCGCAATCGTTCGAGGGCCGGCAGTCGCTGGCGGTCGAAGGCGACTGGGGCCGCGAGCGCCGCAGCCTGGCCAAGGGTTCGCTGTTCGTGCCGATCGCGCAGCCCAAGGCGCGGCTGGTGATGACGATGCTCGAGCCGCGCGGCGCCGATTCGCTGCTGGCCTGGGGCGAGTTCAATAACGCCTTCGAGCGCAAGGAGTACATGGAGGAGTATGTGGCCGAGGATGTCGCGCGCGACCAGCTGGAAGCCGATCCGGCGCTGCGCGCCGAGTTCCAGAAAAAGCTCGACACCGACGCGGAGTTCAACAAGAGCCGGCAGGCGCGCCTGGAGTTCTTCGCCCGCCGCCACACGTCGTGGGACGAGCGTTTCAATCTGTATCCGGTGATGCGCACGGCGCAGAAGTTCTAAGCCGCCGACGGCCCGTCGGCGGAGGGCGGCATGACGGCGCGCAAAATGGCAAACGGTGACAATTTGATAGATTGTTAACGTTTCCACGTATATATACTAAGTTCTGGCGCGCCGCGACAGCAGCCGCCCCGCGCGGCGACCAAGGTCCATGCGATGCGCTGTGTTCAAATAAGGCGAACCATGGCTCTGCTGCAAAACACCTCTACGCAGTGCCGCTTGCATTTGCGTGCGCTGCACCTGTTCGGACGCAATCGGGCCAAGGTCGATACCGTGCTCGACGGGGCTGACGCTTCCCAGGTGCATGCCTCGATACGATGGAGCGGCCAGGATTGGTGGCTGTGCGACCATAGCCGCAATGGAACCCGTGTCAACCATCATCTCGTCGGCCCCGGTGCGGGCCATGCGCTGGCGCCGGGCGACGCCATCCATTTCGCCAGCGGCGCGGGGCAAGCGTGGAGAGTGCTCGATCTCGATCCGCCCGGCCCGGTGTTGCTGCCGGCCGATCCAACCCAGGCCGTGATCGCGCTCGACAGGCTGCGCTTCCTGCCCGACGAGCAGATGCCGGAGGCGGTCGTTTATGCGGATGAACAGGGGCGCTGGACGTACGAGGACGTCGACGGCAGCCACTGCCTGCGGGAGGGCGAAACGCTGCGCGTGGAGCACCGGACCTGGCAATATTTCAGCGGCTTGTCGCTTGAGACGACAGCGCCGGTCGATGCCGCCCCCGGCGCCGCGACGGGCGCCATCGAATTCAATTTCGCCGTCAGCCAGAATGAGGAGCATGTCGAGTTGAGTCTGCTCACCAGCCGGGGCCGGGTCGACTTGGGCGAGCGCAGCCACCACTACGGCTTGCTGACGCTGGCGCGCCAGCGCCTGCTGGACGCGCGGCGCGGTTTCGACGCCTATAGCCAGGGGTGGCTCGGCACGGAGCAGTTGGCCGATATGCTGCGCGTCGATCCCAAGCACCTGAACATGCAGCTGCATCGCGCCCGGCAACAGATCAGCGACGCCCTCGCGCCCGGCCCCGCGCCGACCAATTTCATCGAACGCCGCCGGGGGGAGGTGCGGTTCGGGAACGTCCTGTTCCAGATACGGCGCGGCGCCGAACTTGAAGCGGTATTCGATCCCGCCGGCGACGCGCGCCGCTGAGAGCGCGCCGCCCCGCGCCGGGCGGGGGCGCCACGGGAAGGCGGCTGACGGGGCCGCTTTCGCCCCGGCCGCCACCCGCCCGCGGGCGCGCCCCGCCCGGGCGTTCCGCCCCCGCGGTCGTGGTTATCCGCCGTTATCCGCCGTTATCCCGCGTGGTTGAGCGCTGGTTTGTCCGCCTATACAGTCAATATTCTTAACGGAATTTACATAGGCAAAATTGATACCCGCGGAGCGCCGCTCGCCAACCACCGTATTGAGCAGCGCAAGCCATCGCTACCGCCGTTCGGCCTTGCTGGGCATTGGCGGGTACGGCGCGGTGTTCAAGGCGGTGCGGCTCGATACCATGGAGCCGGTGGCGATCAAGCTGATCCTCGCGGAGGGACCTGCGTCCGCGGCGTGGCCCTCGGCGCAAGAGCGGATCCGGCAGCTGCGCAACGAGATCGACCTGGGCCGGGGGCTGCGCAACGTCCACGTCGCCGCGCCGCAGGACTGGGGCGAGACCGGTGACGGCGAGCCGTTCGCGGTGTTCGAATACCTGCCCGGGCAGACGCTGCGCGAGCGCCTGCTGTCGCACGGGGCGATGGAAACGCGCGCCGCCGTCTTTGTCATGCGTCAAGTGCTGGCGGCGTTGGGGTATCTGCATGGCCAAGGCATCGCCCATTGCGACATCAAGCCGCACAACATCATGCTGCCCCCGGGCGGGACGGCGCCATCCTCGCTCCAGCAGGTAAAACTCATCGACTTCGGCAGCGCGGTCCGGCTGTGGTCGACGCCCTCGGCGGCCGCCGGTGCGCGGCGCATCTGCTCGCCCGCCTACGCCGCGCCCGAACAATTGCGCGGCGCCGCCGCCACCGGCAAATTCGATATCTATGCGTGGGGCCTGGTGCTGCTGGAATGCCTGAGCGGCAAGGCGATGGTCTCCGGCCACAGCCTGCGGCACATCGTCCACCAACAAATCAGCGACGAAGAAATCCCCATGCCGGCGGAACTGACCGGCCATCCGCTGGCGGCGCTGCTGCGCCAAGCGGTCGACAAGGATGGACGCCGGCGCATCGGCGACACGGCGCTGCTCGAGCGTCAATTGCAGGGCATGGACCTGGCGGCGATGGCTGCCACCCGGCCGGGCACGCCGCCGCCCGGGGCCGGCGCTCGCGACCACGCCGTGACGCGGTCCTGTCCCATCGCCGGCGTGTAGGCCCGCCGCGCGGTTATCACGTGTTACCCGGTGATATGGGCCGTGGTCGTTTGTTTGCGGGGCGGCGCGGTATGGTTGTACTGCCGACGCAACAGTTCGAGGCATCGCCACCCGGACGATGCGGACCACCACGGCGCCGGCACGGAGCAGTCCCACGGCATTTCCAACCACCTTACTCGTCAGGAAATAAAATGACCACCTTTAATATCGATTTCAATTTCGCCTCGGCCGATCAAAACGCCATCCTGAGCCAGCTGCAAGCCCAAGGCTACACCTTGCTCGGCTACAAGGGCGCGACCGGCCCCAACCAGGTCACCGCCGGCGTGCCGACGTGGTTTTCGCTACCGTTCAGTTCGCTGTTCGGCGCCATCGAGATCGGCTACACGCCGCTGTACCAGATCTACGTGTTCAACCAAGGCAACATCGCCGCCAACACG
This sequence comes from Duganella sp., assembly GCA_039916925.1. GTDB lineage: Bacteria > Pseudomonadota > Gammaproteobacteria > Burkholderiales > Burkholderiaceae_D > Rugamonas. The sequence goes on along the minus strand of JBDSKP010000292.1, from coordinate 745 downwards.
GTCATTTCCATGTCGGCCCAGTCCGCCCCCACAGCGCTGGGCAACGCGCTGACCTTCAACCAGAACGGCACCTTCGGCTCCGGCGGCGTGACCAACGTGCCGCCGGCCAGCCTGGGCTTGCTGAACAACTCGCCCAACACCGTCACCGTCGGCCTTGCCGGCCTGGTCAAGCTGCCCAACGGCAATTCCCAGTACCAGCCGTTCTGCGCCTTCACGCTCAATCCGTCCAATTCCATCATCATGACGCCGCTGGAGACCATCTTGCTGGTCGCGTCACGCGCCAATCTGGTGTCGGGCAACGTGCAAGCGGCGGTCTCGGCGCCGGGCTGCTCGTTCACCTTCGATAACAACACCATCCAGTACGACCTGCAAATGGTGGCCAATTCGTTCGCCATCACCAACCTGCCGGGCACGGCGCCGGTGTTGCCGGTCAGTTCGGGGTCGACCATCGGCACCATCGTCAACATCTGATGGGCATCCCGCATTCGCCGGCGGTGAATGCGGGCCTGATTGCCGTCGTCGGGGCACGCATGCCCAGCGCGCTAAAGAAGCTGTTGCTGGCGCTGGGCGCCGCCGTCCTGCTGCACGACAGTCACGCCGCCACGCAACTGTTAAGCATCAACATGACGGCGAAGGACCGGCAATTTCTGATCGACAATAAGCAGAAAGTTGCGATCGTACTGCCCGCTCCCGTCTCCGACGACAATTCGAGCGTCGTCGTGGCCATGGTGCTGCAACCGATCGC
>JBDSKP010000291.1:0-1694 GCA_039916925.1 Duganella sp. | reverse complement strand
TTCATTTCGCATCCGTGGGGCAAGGCGGTACAATTTAAATCAATAAAAGAGCAGGCTTCATTCGAAAAGCCACGCGTGACAGCCGCTGTCGCGGGTGGCTTTTTTATTGGGTTGTTCTTTTAGAACGGGGCTGGCTTCTTTGAAAAGACTCTTTTTTAAGAGGAATTATTTCTTGCGGTCTGGTCTTGTGATTCGGCTTATCAGCGCCCACATCATAATCACGCTTTCACATAAGGTACGCCATGACAACTTCCAAATTAACTGAGCAAACTCAACTGCCGTTATTGCCGCTGCGGGATGTTGTAGTTTTCCCGCATATGGTGATACCGCTGTTCGTAGGTCGCCCGAAATCGATCAAGGCGCTGGAAGCCGCTATGGAGCAGGGCAAGAGCATCATGCTTGCCGCGCAAAAGGCGGCCGCCAAGGACGAACCTTCTGCCTCCGATATCTACGAGATCGGCTGCGTGGCCAATATTCTGCAAATGCTGAAGCTGCCGGACGGCACCGTGAAGGTGCTGGTCGAAGGCGCCCAGCGCGCGCGCATCAACCGCATCACCGACACCCCGACGCACTTCGTGGCCGACCTGACGCCGCTCGACTCCGAGCTGGGCGACGACTCGGAAATCGAAGCGATGCGCCGCGCCATCGTCCAGCAGTTCGACCAGTACGTCAAACTGAACAAAAAGATCCCGCCTGAAATCCTCGCTTCGCTGTCGGGCATCGACGACGCCGGCCGCCTGGCCGACACCGTCGCCGCGCACCTGCCGCTCAAGCTCGAGCAGAAACAGGTGATCCTGGAAATCTTCAGCGTCGCCAAGCGCCTCGAGCATCTGCTGGGCCAGCTGGAAGGCGAACTCGACATTCTGCAGGTCGAGAAGCGCATCCGTGGCCGCGTCAAGCGCCAGATGGAAAAGTCGCAGCGCGAGTACTACCTGAACGAGCAAGTCAAAGCCATCCAGAAGGAACTGGGCGAGGGCGAGGACGGCGCCGACCTGGACGAGCTGGAGAAAAAGGTCGCGCTGGCCAAGATGCCGAAAGAGGCATTGGACAAGGCCACCGCCGAGCTGAAGAAACTGAAACTGATGTCGCCGATGTCGGCCGAAGCCACCGTCGTGCGCAACTATATCGACACGCTGGTCAGCCTGCCTTGGAAGAAAAAATCCAAGGTTAACAACGACCTGTCGAACGCCGAGAAGGTGCTCGAGGGCGACCACTACGGCCTGGACAAGGTTAAAGAACGCATCCTGGAATATCTTGCAGTTCAACAGCGCGTCGACAAGCTGAAAGCGCCGATCCTGTGCTTCGTCGGTCCTCCGGGCGTGGGTAAAACCTCGCTGGGCCAGTCGATCGCCCGCGCCACGAACCGCAAGTTCGTGCGCATGGCGCTCGGCGGTGTGCGCGACGAGGCCGAGATCCGCGGCCACCGTCGTACCTACATCGGCTCGATGCCGGGCAAGGTGCTGCAATCGCTGGCCAAGGTCGGCGTGCGCAACCCGCTGTTCCTGCTCGACGAGATCGACAAGATGGGCGCGGATTTCCGCGGCGATCCGTCGTCGGCGCTGCTCGAGGTGCTGGACCCTGAACAGAACCACACGTTCTCGGACCACTACATCGAGGTCGACTTCGATCTGTCCGACGTGATGTTCGTGGCGACGTCGAACTCGTACAACATCCCGCCGGCGCTGCTGGACCGT
>JBDSKP010000290.1:0-3291 GCA_039916925.1 Duganella sp. | reverse complement strand
AGCGGTACTACGCGGGACTGGGAGTTGAAGGACGAGGTCTGGCTGAATCCGGAACGAAATCAGTACGAAGAATTAAGAAAAGTAGCATGACTTGACGCGACATCTTTGTTGACAACTACCGGGGGCCAGAGTCTTCGTTCCAGGAGAAACCATGGTTAACTTCATCCCATCCATCAATTATTCTTCCACCTGGGGTGGATTCTAGTGTCACACCTCCAATTCGTTCAGCCAGGACTCTCGCTGCGTCCTGCTGCCCGGTTTTCTCTGCTTGATACGCGGTACCGGACCAAAAAACCGCTCCATCTTTTGGTGAGGACACATCTAGCCTTTTTATCACTTCATCCCACTTGTCGTCTGGATTTTTTGGCAAATGCGTTCTTAATATTTTTTGAGCTGTTTCAATCTTTGCCGCTGCAAGGGTCTTATCACCATTTTTTTCCGCCTGCCGGGCTTCATGCGACAACTGCGTGATCCGCTCGCGATCTGCCGCCGCAGCTATATCCGCCACCGCTTGCTTCTTCGTATTGACCCTATCATCAGGCCGCTTGATCGGGTCAGGGCTATTCTTTAACGGAGGCTCAGGAACTGGTTGTGCTAAAACTTCTGGCTTGGGTGTTGCAGCCACCTTTGGCTTGGCGCGGGCCGCCGAGGCCTTGTCATCCACCATCGCCAGGACCTTGCCTGGTGCATCCCTTACGCGCTGTTTTTCCGGGATCGCTGCCGCAGTTTTATCAGCCTGAATGCCGGCGGATACCGTGTGCGCTTCCTTCGGCGCGGTCTGCGCCAACACCTTTTCCAGCCGGACATCGAGTTCGACCAGCGCCTTTGGGATTTGTTTCAGCGCGTCCTGCTGTACCGCATAGAACTTCTTCTCCCACTCGACCAGTTTGGCAATGGCGTCTTTGACGCTATCGAAGTACCGCAGGCTTTCCAGATGGGGACGCAGCGATTTGGCGATTTCCAGCAGTTTGCCACTGATCTTGCCGAGCGCCTGAATCAGCGCTTTCTCGTACTGCGCAAATTTGACCGCGCGCAAAAATTTTAAGATGTCACCCTTGATGAACTTTTGCAGGAAACGCACCAGTTCCACCAGCTTGGACGCCTCCTTGATCAACAGCAGCATGACCGCACGCAGCGCCGCGCCCAGCTCCGAGCCTGCGATGCCGCCGACAATGGCGCCAACCCCCGCCGCCGCGACACCGCCGGCAGCCATCGCCAGTGGCAAGGCGATGACGATCAGGCAAGCGCTCAGCAACACCCATTCCATCAAATCTTCGCGCTTCTCCGGATGGTTGGCCAGCCGCAGAACGACCGCGACCGCGTCGCGCGCGCTGGTGACAATAACCACGCCAGGCAGAAAGCTCACCAACATATCGGCGATGACGGCAGACAGGGGGCGATGGTCGGCGAACTCGCCAAAGAACACGGATTTGAGCCAATCCAAGCCGCCAACGATCTGCGCCCACGCGTCATCCAGCATACCGCTTTCGTCTGGGTGCTTGGTCATGCTTGACCTTCTTTCCTAGCGCCGCGCGGTGTCCAGTTCAGTAGTTCGTGTATGTCGTCGTCCAACTCGGTACTGACAGTGGAGCTTGCTTGCAATGGCTTGTAGTCATACTCAATCTTCGCGCCAACGCCCGGCGGCACGTCGCTGATGCGGGCGACGCCCAGCGCGTCGAGTATGCCCTTGCGTACGCTGCCATCGCTTAACGTCGCTTTATATGCCGCACCGGCCAGCGGCGCACCCCAATCGGTGAGATGACGGAACTCCACATCGCTCTTCTGCAGTTCAGGTTTGGCCACATGCGGCATGACGTAGGAGTTGTTCGTCGGTCCCGGCATGGTGTGCATCGACGCTTGGGCGCACCAGGTGCCCGGCGTACCGTTTGTAATGCCGGAGCCGTTGATTTTGATAAACGAGCCGCCGGCGGAGATCATCACCTCCTCTTTTGCGTGGATTTCGATGCGCGACGTCGTCGATAGCAGCCGCACGACCTTTTCGGCGATCAGATCGAGATCGTCGCTTTGGGCCTGGACTTCGACTTTGCCTTTGGCGGCAAAGAGTTTGATGCCGGCATTGAAGGCGAACAGACTAATCTTTTCGGCGATGCTGGCGAGCAGGCTCTTGCCTGTCGCGACGTTGATATCCGTGCCCGACGACAGCGTGACCTCCGCGCCCGCGTGCACGTGCGTGCCCTTGGTCGTGGTCAGGCCGATACCGGCCGGCGACGCGGCCAGCATTATCGGTTCTTTAAACCGATTGGCTGCTTCTTGCCCGTCGTCGCCGTACCGGTCTTGCGTCGCGTCGATGAACCGATTGAGCGCGTCCTGGCCGGCCAATGCTTCCGCCCCCGCTTTGGATGCGGTGTCGGACAAGCTTTTGGTGAGCGATGCACCTGCTTTAAGCTGGCTAGTGGCGTCGGCGGCGTCGAGTTGCGTCCCTTGTGGCCCCGGGCGACCAAAGGTGCTCAGGTATAGGCCTTTGTGCGTGACGATAGCGCCGAAATCATCCGTGCTGAGTGCAAATCCAGATCCATAGAAGCTGCCGCGCTTATTGCCCTGCTGGCTGACCAGATAGCCGAGGTTTAGCTGTGCATTGGCATTGGTGCTATAAAGTTGTGCCCTGTTTTGCGCGGTCGTGTCGTCGAGCACCAGCTGATTGAAACCGCTGCCTTTGTATTCCTTGGACTTGTAGCCAGAGAGCCTGCCGTCCGTATGCCATTGGGGCGCCTGATCCTCGTTATACAGACGTCCCGTGATTACCGGCCGATCCGCATCGCCATTTAAAAAAGTGACAATGACCTCCTGCCGGACGCGCGGCACATTGACGCCTCCCCAGCCTTGGCCGGCGTTGGGATAGCTGACGCGCACCCAGCATGAGGCGCGTTCGTCGCCAGGATTTTGTCGATCCCAGCGAAACTGGACTTTGACGCGGTTGAGGTGATCGGTATAAATCTCTTCGTCCGCCAGGCCGACGACGATGGCGGTCTGCGGATGCAGAGTGGGCTTGGTGTGTTCGAATGGACTGCGGAACGGTACATTGCGGCGCTGGACCTCCATGCGATTGAAGCAGTGGCCGGTGTGTTCCTGCGCCATGTCACGTCCCATGGAAGTCTTGGACGCATTCAACCGTTCTAACAGGCTACCCGGGAAGTTCTTCACCGTATTCGACCCCGGTAAATTATTCTCGATACACCATTCCACCGCAATGACCAGAAACTGGCGATCCTCGGGTGCATCAGGGTGATGCACCTGATGGTCTTCGAAAGTGAACCAACCACCCGCCGGCAG
>JBDSKP010000289.1:0-4404 GCA_039916925.1 Duganella sp. | reverse complement strand
GCGGCGTGGGCGGCGCGGCGGCGGGCGCGCGCGCCTTGACGCCGGCCGCGCGCGGCGGCGCCGACCTGGCCGCCGACACCTTGGCCGGCTGGACGGCCGCCGGCGCGGCCTTGGCGACCCTGGGCGCGGGTGCTTTGGCCACCTTGGCGACCTTGGCCGCCGGTGCCCGCTTGCGCTTGGGCGGCGCGGCGGCCTTGAACAACGCCGTCATCAGCTTGTTGACGGACTTACTCTGTCGTGTGCCGGTACGAACCAGACTACGCAGCAAACCAGCGGCACTCTTCATTGGATAGACCTCCTGTTGCCATAAAGTCTACCCGAAACCCCCGTCCGCCTGCGTTCGCCAGCGCGCTTATCGCGAGATTGGCGACATCAACGCAACATCGACTCCCACACTTTTTGCAGCCGCTTGGCCGACACCGGCATCGGCGTGCGCAACTCCTGGGCGAACAACGACACGCGCAATTCCTCCAACATCCAGCGGAACTCGACCATCTTCGGATCGGTGTTCTTGCCGGCCGATTTGTCCTTGTTGACGCGCTGGTAAGGCGCCGCCGCCGTCTGCCATTCGGCCATCAGCCTGGCGTCGCGCGCGGGGTCGCCGCGCAGCTTTTCGATGCGCACGTTGATCGCCTTCAGATAGCGCGGGAAGTGCGCCAGCTGGCTGTGGTCGTTGTCGGACAGGAAGCGCTTGTTGACCAGCGCCTGCAACTGGCTTTGCATGTCCGCCGCCGCCGCGGCCGGCAACCCCTGCAAGCGCTTGGGCAGGCCGTGGAACTCGGTGAGCACCTGCGACAGCAGGCGCGCGATCTCGTTCACCAGCAGCACCAGGCGCGACTTGCCCTCGTCCTTGCGCTTGGCGAAACCGGCGGCGTCGACCGGCAACGGATCTTGCAGGCAGGCGATGTCGAGCGCCTTGTTGATGATCTGTTCGCGCAGCTCCTCCTGCGTGCCCATGCTCATGAACTGCATGCCCATCTGCTGCAGGCCGGGGATGCCCTTTTCGATGAACTTGATCTGGTCCTTCATCTGCAGCGCGAACAGCCGGCGCAGGCCGATCCGGTGCGTGCGCGCCGCCACCGTCGGGTCGTCGAACACCTCCAGGTCGCAGTGCGTGCCCTTGTCGACCAGCGCCGGGAAGCCAATCAACGTCAGCTTGCCCTGGACGATCTCCAGCAGTTCCGGCAGCTCGCCGAAGGTCCAGCTGGTCAGGCCCGTCAGCGTGATGCCGCTGGTGGCGCTGGACGATTCTTTAGCGGTTCCACTCTTGCCCGGAGCCGTCGATGCCGTCCCGGCGTTGCCCCCCGCCGCGCGCGACGGCGAGGCTGACGGCGAAGCGCCGCCTCCGGTTCCCAGCGCGCGCAGCGTCACCCCTTGCGTGCCCGAGGTCTCGGCCATCTTCTGGAAGCTCTCGCGCGCCTGCGCGCCGAATTCGGCCTGCAGCGTGGCCAGGTTGCGGCCCATATCCAGCTGGCGTCCGTGCTCGTCGATCACCTTGAAGTTCATGAAGTGGTGGGCGGCCAGCGTCTCCGGCTTGAAGTCCGTGGTCAGCACCGAGATCGTGATCTGCGACCGGATGTCGGCGATGATCGCGTCGATCAAGTCGCCCCGGCCGAAGGTGCCGGCCTCGTTCACCCGCTCGCAGAACTTGGCCGCGTAGTCCGGCAGCGGCACGCAGTGGCGGCGCAGCTTTTGCGGCAGCGATTTGAGCAGCAGATGCACCTTCTCCTTCAGCATGCCCGGCACCAGCCACTCGCAGCGCTCGCGCGGCAGCTGGTTGAGCGCGAACAGCGGCACGGCCATCGTCACGCCATCGCGCACGCTGCCCGGTTCGAAGTGGTAGGTCAGCGCCATTTCCAGCCCCGTCACCGAGATCATCTTCGGGAACAACTCCGTGGTCACGCCTGCCGCCTCGTGCCGCATCAATTCGTCACGGTTCAAAAACAGCAGCTTCGGTTCCTTGAAGGTGGCGTCCTTGTGCCACTTCTCGAAACCGGCGCCGTTGACCACGTCGGCCGGTATCAGTTTATCGTAGAAGGCGGCGATCAACTCATCGTCGACCAGCACGTCGAGGCGGCGCGACTTGTGCTCGAGGTTCTCGATCTCCTTGATCAACTTGTGGTTGTGGGCAAAGAACGGCGCGCGCGTGTCGTAGTCGCCGCCGACGAGCGCGTCGCGGATGAAGATCTCGCGCGCCTCGGCCGGGTTGTGCAGCGCGTAGTTGATGCGGCGCTGGCTGTACACCACCAGCCCGTACAAGGTCGCGCGCTCGGAGGCGCTGACCTGCGCCCCGCGTTTTTCCCAGCGCGGCTCGCCCCACGATTTTTTCAGCAGGTGGCCGCCGACCTTCTCCAGCCATTCCGGCTCGATGCGGGCGACGCAGCGCGCGTACAGGCGCGTGGTGTCGACCAGTTCGGCCGCCATGATCCACTTGCCCGGTTTCTTCAGCAGCGAGGAACCCGGCCAGATGTTGAACTTGATGCCGCGCGCGCCCAGGTAACCGGCGCCGGGCTCGTCCTCGCTCTTGAAGCCGATGTTGCCCAGCAGGCCGGTCAGCAGCGCCAGGTGCAGGTTCTCGTAGGTGGCCGGCGCCTCGTTGATGCGCCAGCCTTGTTCCCTGACGATGGTGAGCAGTTGCGAGTGCACGTCGCGCCACTCGCGCAGGCGCAGTTGCGACAGGAAGTTGGCACGGCAATTGTCCATCAACTGGCGGTTGGTTTTTTTGTGCTCGATGGCGTTCTCGAACCACTGCCAGATCTTCAGATAGCTGATGAATTCCGACTTCTCGTCGGCGAACTTCTTGTGCGCCTCGTCGGCCGCCTGCTGGTGCTCCATCGGGCGGTCGCGCGGGTCCTGCACCGACAGCGCCGAGGCGATGATCAGCACTTCGTTCAAGCTTGCGTTGTCCAGCGCGGCGAGGATCATGCGGCCCACGCGGGGATCCAGCGGCAGCTTGGCGAGCTTGTTGCCCAGCGCCGTCAGCAGGTTGTACTCGTCGACCGCGCCCAGCTCCTGCAGCAGCTGGTAGCCGTCGGCGATGGCGCGCGCCAGCGGCGGCTCGATGAACGGGAACGTCTCGACATCGGTCAGGTGCAGGGACTTCATGCGCAGGATAACGGCCGCCAGCGACGAGCGCAGGATCTCCGGCTCGGTAAACTTCGGCCGCTGCAGGAAGTCCTGCTCCTCGTACAGGCGGATGCAGACGCCGTCGGCGACGCGGCCGCAGCGGCCGGCGCGCTGGTTGGCGGCCGACTGCGCGATCGGCTCGATTTGCAGCTGTTCGACCTTGTTGCGGTAGCTGTAGCGCTTCACGCGCGCCAGGCCGGCGTCGACCACGTAGCGGATGCCGGGCACCGTCAGCGAGGTTTCGGCGACGTTGGTGGCCAACACGATGCGGCGCGCGTTGGTCAGCTTGAACACGCGCTCCTGCTCCTCGGCCGACAGGCGGGCGAACAGCGGCAGGATCTCCACGTGCGGTGGATGGTGCTTGCGCAGCGCCTCGGCGCAGTCGCGGATTTCGCGCTCGCCGGGCAGGAACACCAGCACGTCGCCCGAGCCCAGGCGGCTCAGCTCATCGACGCCGTCGATCACCGCGTCCATCAGATCGCGCTTTTCGCGGGCGGCGGCGGTGCGCTGGCCCTTGCCCTCGGCGTTCGCCACGGCGGGATTTTGCACGTCGCTTTCGATCGGGCGATAGCGCACCTCCACCTTGTACAGGCGGCCGGAAACCTCGATCACCGGCGCCGGCATGTCCGGCGTGCCGAAGTGACGCGAGAAGCGCTCGGCGTCGATGGTCGCCGAGGTGATGATCACCTTCAGGTCCGGGCGGCGCGGCAGCAGCTGCTTCAGGTAGCCGAGCAGGAAGTCGATGTTCAGGCTGCGCTCGTGCGCCTCGTCGATGATGATGGTGTCGTAGTTCTTCAGCAGCGGGTCGGTCTGGGTCTCGGCCAGCAGGATACCGTCGGTCATCAGCTTGACCGAGGCGCCCCTCATCAGGGTGTCGGCGAAGCGCACCTTGAAGCCGACCGTCTCGCCCAGCGGCGTACCCAGTTCCTGGGCGATGCGCTTGGCGGTGGACGAGGCGGCGATACGGCGCGGCTGCGTGTGGCCGATCAGGCCCTTCTGGCCGCGTCCCAGCTCCAGGCAGATTTTCGGCAGCTGGGTGGTCTTGCCAGAGCCGGTTTCGCCCGAGACAATGATCACCTGGTGCTTTTGCAGCGCCTCGGCGATTTCGTGGCGGCGGCCGGAGACCGGCAAGTCTTCCGGGAAGGTGATCGGCGGCAGCGGGTTGCGGAACGCGCGTTCGGCGGCGCGGGCGGCCTGCTCCTCGGGTGTCAGACGCGGCTTGGGCTCGCGTCGGGGCTGGGCGCGCGAACCGCCCTCGCCGTCCGGGCGCGGGCTGCG
>JBDSKP010000288.1:0-7497 GCA_039916925.1 Duganella sp. | reverse complement strand
CCGACAAAGCTCATCTCGCCCTTGAACACATTGAGCATCTGCGGCAATTCGTCGATGCGCAGCTTGCGTATCCAGTGGCCGACCGCCGTCACGCGCGGATCGTCCTCCGACGCCCATTGCGGCGTGCCGTCGAACTCGGCGTCGACCCGCATGCTGCGGAACTTCAGCACCCTGAACGGCCGGTTGTCGCGGCCGACCCGCTCCTGCTGGTAGAAAACCGGCCCGCCATCCTCGATCCTGATCGCCAGCGCCGTCAGCAGCATCACCGGCAGCGTCGCCACGCAAATGGCGCCGCTGGCCAGCAGGTCGAAGGCGCGCTTGACGGCCGCCCGCAGCAGGCTCTGATCGAAGCCGCCGCCGAAGATCAGGTAGCTCGGCTGCAGGGAATCGACCCGGATCTGGCACGCCTCGCGCTCGAAGAAGCTGGCGGCGTCGGTCACGCGCACGCCGCCGAGCGCGCATTCAAGCAACTGGCGCACCGGGAAGGCGCCGTTGCGGCGGTCGCCGACCGAGACGATGATCTCGTCGGCCGCGTGGCGCCGCGCCAGCGCCAGCAGCGACAATTCCGGTGGCAGCAGCATGATCGGCGGCACGCAGCCCGTCTCCCCCGCGACCGGCACGCAGCCCACCACGCGGAACTGGTGGAAGCCGACGCCGGTGGTGGCCAGGTCCATGCATTCGCGCGCGGTGGCGCCGTCGCCGATGATGATCAACCGCTCCTCGAGCATGCTCGACTGCGCCGACGTGAACACCAGCAGGCGCGCCAGCAGCACCGCCGCGCCGCCGACCACGAACACCGCGCTGCCGAGACGCACGAACTGGGTGCCCGGCAGCAGGCTCGCCAGCATGCTGAACAGCACGAAGCCCAGCACGAACGACGGCAGGATGCGCAGAAAGGTGTTCTTGATGTCCTCGCGCGGCTGGTTGTGCTGGTACATGCCCAGGGTGCCCATGCTAAACACCAGCACCAGCGCGAACGCCAGCGCCGGCGGGTACAGGCTGTCGGGCCCGGCCTGCGCGCCTTTCAGCCACAGCGGCGCGCAGGCGACGGCGGCCGTCAAGAGGACCATCAGCTCCAGCATCAGCAGCATGAAGGCCATCTTCGACACGTAATGATGAAATATCCTGATCACAATAAGCTCCCTGCCGCTCTCAGCGGCGGAGCTTTCATGATGGGGAAAACTTGCCGGCGCCGTCTTGAGCGCCGACAACCGCAAAACAGCGCCGGCGCAAAGCGGGCTCAAAAAAGAGGCAAAACCAGCGGAATATGACGGAGTTGTGACAAATAGACTATAGTCATGGTTCCTTACCGCACTTTCACATGTGATCATGAAATTTGATGTTGCAATCGTCGGCAGCGGATTGGCCGGCCTCTCGGTCGCCCTGCACCTGGCCGAAACGCGCACAGTCGCGATTATCTCTAAACGCGCGCTCAAGGACGGGGCCAGCAACTGGGCCCAGGGCGGCATCGCCGCCGTCCTCGATTCCGGCGACAGCCACACCCAGCACATCGACGACACGCTGGTCGCCGGCGGCGGCCTGTGCGACGAGAGCGCCACGCGCTACATCGTCGAGCACGGCCGCGAGGCGATCGAGTGGCTGATCGCCCAGGGAGTGCCGTTCACGCGCGACTCGTCGGCCGAACTGGGCTTCCACCTGACCCGCGAGGGCGGCCACAGCCAACGCCGCATCATCCACGCGGCCGACGCCACCGGCCACGCGGTGCAGGTCACGCTGGAGGAAAAGGTGCGCGCCCACCCGAACATCACCTTGTTCGAGCACCACTGCGCGATCGACCTGATCACCTCGGACAAGCTGCATCCGGCCAAGAAGGGCCACTCGCAGCCGAAATGCTACGGTTTATATGTGCAGGACGAAAAATCCGGCCAGGTGCTGACCTTCTCCGCCGAGCACACCGTCATGGCCACCGGCGGCGCCGGCAAGGTCTACCTGTACACCACCAATCCGGACACGGCCAGCGGCGACGGCATCGCCATGGCCTGGCGCGCCGGCTGCCGCATCTCGAACATGGAGTTCATCCAGTTCCACCCGACCTGCCTGTACCACCCGTACGCCAAGTCGTTCCTGATCACCGAGGCGATCCGTGGCGAGGGCGGCCTGCTCAAGCTGCCGCCGGAAGCGGGCGCCGCCGCCGGCACGCGCTTCATGCTGACCCACGACGAGCGCGCCGAGCTGGCCCCGCGCGACGTGGTCGCCCGGGCGATCGACTTCGAGATCAAAAAGCGCGGCCTCGACTACGTGCACCTGGACATCAGCCACAAGCCGGCCGACTTCCTGATCGAGCACTTCCCCACCATTTACGCGCGCTGCCTGGAACTGGGCATCGACATCACCAAGCAGCCGATCCCGATCGTGCCGGCCGCGCACTACACCTGCGGCGGCGTGGTCACCGACCTGTTCGGCCGCACCGACCTGCCCGGCCTGTACGCGGTGGGCGAGACCGCCTGCACCGGCCTGCACGGCGCCAACCGGCTGGCCAGCAACTCGCTGCTCGAATGCGTGGTCATCGGCAGCGCCTGCGCGCGCGACATCGCCTCGAAGGAAAAAGGCGAAGTGCCCTACCTGCCAGACTGGGACGAGAGCCGCGTCACCGACGCCGACGAGGAAGTGGTGATCTCCCACAACTGGGACGAGCTGCGCCGCTTCATGTGGAACTACGTCGGCATCGTGCGCACCACCAAGCGCCTGGAGCGCGCGCAGCACCGCATCGCGCTGCTGAAGGAGGAAATCGACGAGTACTACCGCAACTTCCGCATCACGCACGACCTGCTGGAGCTGCGCAACCTGGTCGACGTGGCCAGCCTGATCGTCAACAGCGCGCTGCAGCGGCGCGAAAGCCGCGGCCTGCACTTCAGCCGCGACTATCCGGAGACGTTGCCGAAGGCTTTGCCGAGCATCCTGATGCCGCCGCGCCGCGGCTGACGGGGCGCACGATGAGCGTCACCGTACGGGCCGCCGCGCCGGCCGACATCCCGGCCATGGAGGCGCTGATCAAGCGCTCCGGCATCGAACTGAGCGCCGGTTTCTACACCGAGGAGCAGGCCCAGGCCGTCACCCGCCACGTATTCGGCGTCGACACCCAGCTGGTGGCCGACCGGACGTATTTCGCGGTCGAGCGGCAAGGACTGCTGGTGGCATGCGGCGGCTGGAGCAAGCGCAGCACGCTGTTCGGCGCCGACCACACCAAACAAGGCGTCGACGCGCTGCTCGACCCGGCCACCGAGGCGGCCCGCATCCGCGCGTTCTTCGTCGATCCGTCGGCCGCCCGCCAGGGGCTGGGGCGGCTGCTGCTCAAGCACTGCGCCGATGCCGCCGCCGACGCCGGTTTCCGCACGCTGGAGCTGGCCGCCACCATGCCCGGCGTGCCGCTGTATCTGGCGTGCGGCTTTAGCGAAATCGACACCTTCGAGCTCGAGCTGCCAGGCCCGGTGCGGGTGCCGCTGACGCGCATGCGCAAGGCCATCACGGCACGCTGACCAGGCGCCTCGCGGCCATGCGCCGCAATTGTCCGCTGGTCTTCAATTCAGTCAGCAAGCGGTCGAAATCGGCGGCCAACGCCTCGCCGGACGGCGACTTGGGAAAGGCGAAATAAGCGTTCTGCGTATCGATCAACGGCGCCACCGGCAGCAGCTGGTCGGTCAAGCCCATGCGCCGTATGACCGGATCGGTGTCGCGGCGGTTGCTGGCGAACAGGTCGACATGCCCGTAGATCAGCATCATCAGGCCGTTCTCGACGTTGTTGGCGATGCTGATGTTCAGGCCGGCCGCCGCCGCGTCGAAGGCCGGGCCGTAGGTCCAGCCGTTGAGCGTGACGACGCGCTTGCCCTTGAGCGCGGCATAATCGCCACCCCAGAACAGCATGCCCTTGGCGCGCGAGTAAAACGCCACCTGATCCTGGAAAAACGGCAGTTTGGTGAAGCACATGAGCTTCTCGCGTTCGGCCGATTTGTACGGGCCGACCAGCACGTCGGCCAGGCCCAGGGCCACGCGCTGCTGCGCGCGGCGCCACGGCAACATCTCGAAATGCACGGCGCGGCCCAGGCGCGCGGCCAGCAGGCGCACCACCTCCACCCCCAGCCCGGCGAACCCGCCGTCGGTCTGGCGCTCGTAGACGCCCTCGAAGCGGGTGCCTGAAACGCGCAGCGGCGCGGGCTGCGCGCCCAAAGAAAAATGCGGCAAAGCGCCGAGCGCGATGCCGCATGTGCCGACCAGCAGACGCCGTCGAACAAGCGAAGACAATTCAGTTTTCTGTAACGCCCCCGTGACGCGCAAGCCGCCTCCCCTGCCGGTCCATCCGGCGCAAAGTAGCCATTACCGGGGAGAATTTTAACAGGCTCAGGCCTTCGAGGACGCCTTCTTGCGACGCGCCAGCCAGCCCATCATGCCCAGACCGGCCAGCATCATGGCGTAGGTTTCCGGCTCGGGGACCGGTGGCACGTAGGAGCCGAAGCCGTCCAGGTAGGCGTAGCCGGTGTGGCCGGTCGGCTCGCAGTCCGCGGCCAGCAGCGACAACGTGAAGTCGTGGCCGGACAGCGACTGGTCGATGGTCAGGTGTTCGAGCTGCCATGCGGAGGTGTAGAAGAACTCGCCCGAGGTCTGGAAGCGCGAATCGACGCCGCCACCGCCGTTGCCGGCGTTGTAGGTGTGGGTCAGGACCAGCTTACCGGTGGTGTTGTCGGTCAGTGTCAGCATCATCACCGCCGATTCGTCCTCGACGTGGCCGCCGTTTTCCAGCACGGCCTTCCAGCCGAAGTAGATATCGCTGTCGGTGTAGTTCTTCACCTGCTGGCTGATGACGGTGCCGAAGCCGCCGTTGGTGGTGTCTTCCGCGCGGTAGGCGTAGTTACCCGAAAGCACGGTCGAGCCGAGCAAGGCGCCCAGGTTGGCATCGACATAGTTCTTATCGATGACGGCGCCACGTTCGCCATTGTCCTGGTTCAGCTTGCCACCGGCGAGGAAGTCCGCCGGCGTGATCGCGGTGTTGAGGTCGTTGCCACGATAGCCGCCGCCGGTGTTCCAGCCGGACGTGGAGCCCGACTCGAAGCCGCCATTGACGAAAGTATCCGCCTGCGCCAGACCGCTCAAACCCACCAACGCCATCATTTCCACAACGTGTTTCAATTTCATTTATCTCACTCCCTGGTTAATAGTGTCATAAAAACAAGGATGATTATATTATCTTTAAGTCATTCTTAACAATCTTATTTTTTAAATATTTTAGTTGACAATTCGCAAAGATTACGCTTTGTGGCATAGGTGTTTTGTCAATCTTCCGACAGGAACCATTGGATCAAGACTGTTCAATTCTATGGGCGATGCGAATGAATGTAGCGGCGGCGCACGGCCCTTGCCGTCTCCGCCTGTCCCTGTCGCTAGACAATGCTTTGGCGGTCTTCGTCAACTACGCCCTGTCGCCTGAGGCGCGATAGCCGCCGCAGTTGCCTTGATGGCGAATGAAAAGGGCACGCCCGCACTGCGGTCGCAAGTATTGCTGTGTCCCGTGACGGATGCGAATTTCGACACGCCGCCGCAGGCGACGAGCGAGCAGCTCAAGAGCTTAACTCAAGGGCTTAACTCAAGGGCTTGCCGCCGACGCCGATCCTGACCGCCGAGTTCGATGTCTTGCGCGACGAAGCCGAAGCTTACGGGCGCAAGCTGGACGCTGCTGGCGTGAGGGTGAACTCGGTGCGCTACAACGGCATGATTCACGATTTTGGGCTGTTGAACGTGAACAGCCATCTGCCGGCGACCCGCGGCGCGATGGCGCAGGCGTCGCAAGAGCTCAAGGCCAACCTGGACAAGTAGTTTCAAAGAGATGCCAACGGATACGGGAGCGGCGGCATCGCCAACTCCCCCGGTACCATCATGAAGTTCAATCGGTATCGCGTTTAACCATCTGAGCCAACAATGCGCAAAGAATAGTCCGTGGCGCGTATATCTTTCGTCAAGCTTCCGATCGAAATCCGATGCACGCCGGTCTCCGCGATGGCGCGCACGGTGTCGGCGTTGATGCCACCCGAGGCCTCCAATACCGCCCGCCCGGCGTTGATCGTCACCGCCGCGCGCATCATGTCGTTGCTGAAGTTGTCCAGCAGGATGGACACCGCGCCCGCCGCCAATGCCTCGTCGAGCTCGTCGAGGCTCTCGACCTCGACCTGGATCGACACGCCCTTGTCCAGACGCTTGGCCGCCAGCACCGCGTTGGTGATGCCGCCGGCCGCCGCGATGTGGTTTTCCTTGATCAGGATGCCGTCGTACAGCGCCAGGCGCTGGTTGCGGCCGCCGCCCACGCGCACCGCGTACTTCTGCGCCAGGCGCAGGCCCGGCAAGGTCTTGCGGGTATCGAGGATGGCCGCCTGGGTGCCGGCGACGATGTCGACGTACTTGCGGGTGGCCGTCGCCACGCCCGACAGCAATTGCAGGAAATTGAGCGCCGCCCGTTCCGCCGTCAGCAGCGCGCGCGCCGGGCCGTGCATCATGCAGACCACGCTGTCGGCCGCCATCTTGTCGCCCTCGGCGTACTTCCAGTCGACTTCGACGCCGGCCTGCATGCAATTCATCACTCCCTCGAACCACGGCGCGCCGCACAGCACCGCGTCCTCGCGCACGATGACGCGGGCTATGGCGCGGCCGCCTTCCGGCACCAGCAGGCCGGTCAGGTCGCCGCTGCCGACGTCCTCCAGCAGCGCCGCCAGCAGGTTGGCCTCGAAAGCGGATTTGAGCGCGTCATCGAACGGCGCATAGGGATTTACCAGGGTACTCATCATGCGGGACCAATTCCTGAAAACAGTTGTGCTTCTTTCGCCAGGTCGGCGCCGGGTTGCACCCGGGCCTTCTTGGCGGCCGCGAAATCGAGCATGCGGTTGATCGACACCACCGCCCGCTTGCCGATCTCGGGATCGACATGAATCTCGTTGGTCGTGCTCGACTCCATGTTCTCCAGCACGTCTGCCAGGTTCTGCAGGCCGTTCATCGCCATCCACGGGCAATGCGCGCAGCTCTTGCAGGTGGCGCTGTTGCCGGCGGTCGGCGCCTCGATGAAGCGCTTGCCCGGCGCGGCCGCGCGCATCTTGTGCAGGATGCCGTTGTCGGTGGCGACGATGAAGGTGTCGGCGTCGGATTCGACGGCGGCGTTGATGATCTGCGTGGTCGAGCCGACCACGTCCGCCAGCGCCACCACGTTGGCCGGCGATTCGGGATGCACCAGCACCTTGGCATTCGGGTACTGGGCCTTCAACAGCTCCAGTTCGACGCCCTTGAACTCGTCGTGCACCACGCACGCGGCGTTCCACATCAGCATGTCGGCGCCGGTTGCCTTCTGCACGTAGTCGCCGAGGTGCTTGTCCGGGGCCCAGAGGATCTTCTTTCCCTGCTGGTGCAGGTAGCCCACGATCTTTTCGGCGATCGACGAGGTCACCATCCAGTCAGCGCGTGCTTTCACCCCCGCGCTGGTATTGGCGTAGACCACCACGGTTC
>JBDSKP010000287.1:0-1843 GCA_039916925.1 Duganella sp. | reverse complement strand
TGACTTTTTGCCGCAACTTCATGAGATACCGCCCATCCAATAATGCTATTCCGCGATTTTACGCCCCCGCGCGCGCCCGGACGTACGTAGTACTACCCATGCGCACTGCGTAGTGCTGCGCTTGCGGGGCTTATCAGCTTCGTGAATACTCGCCATAAGCTGCCACGATGCCGGATTAACAAGGCGAAACAGGCGGCACGACACGAAGTGCACGACTACCTTGGAGGAAGCATGAAAGCACTACCTACTACCCCGCAGACCCTGGCGAGCAAGCTCGGCTGGGCGGCGCTGGCCCTGTGCGGCGCCGCCGCGCTCGGCGTCGTCGCCCTCAAGCGCGGCGAATCCGTCAGCGCGATCTGGATCGTCATCGCCGCCGTCTGCGTCTATCTGATCGCCTACCGCTTCTACAGCCTGTACATCGCCGACAAGGTGCTGGGCCTGGACGACAAGCGCATGACGCCGGCGGCCAAGCTCAACGACGGTCTCGATTATGTGCCGACCAATAAATACGTGCTGTTCGGCCACCACTTCGCCGCCATCGCCGGCGCCGGCCCGCTGGTCGGCCCGGTGCTGGCCGCGCAGATGGGCTACCTGCCCGGCATGCTGTGGATCCTGGCCGGCGTGGTGTTCGCCGGCGCCGTGCAGGACTTCATCGTGCTGTTCATCTCGATGCGCCGCGACGGCCGCTCGCTGGGCGACCTGATCAAGTCGGAGCTGGGGCAGATCCCCGGCATGATCGCGCTGCTGGGCACCTTCATGATCATGGTCATCATCCTGGCGGTGCTGGCGCTGATCGTCGTCAAGGCGCTGACCGGCTCGCCGTGGGGCAGCTTCACCGTGATGGCGACGATCCCGATCGCGCTGTTCATGGGCGTCTATTCGCGCTACATCCGCGTCGGCCGCATCGGCGAGGTGTCGATCATCGGCTTCGTGCTGCTGATGGCGGCCATCTTCGGCGGCCAGTACGTGCAGGAAAACCCGGCGCTGGCGCCGATGTTCAACTTTACCGGCACCGAGCTCACCTGGATGCTGATCGGCTACGGCTTCGTCGCCTCGGTGCTGCCGGTGTGGCTGCTGCTGGCGCCGCGCGACTACCTGTCGACCTTCCTCAAGATCGGCACCATCGTCGGCCTGGCGGTGGGCATCCTGTTCGTCGCGCCCTACCTGAAAATGCCGGCCATCACGCAATTCATCGACGGCACCGGCCCAGTCTGGTCGGGCTCGATGTTCCCGTTCCTGTTCATCACCATCGCCTGCGGCGCCGTGTCCGGCTTCCACGCGCTGATCTCGTCGGGCACCACGCCCAAGATGATCGAAAACGAAAGCCACGCCCGCTTCATCGGCTACGGCGCCATGCTGATGGAATCGTTCGTCGCCATCATGGCGCTCGTGGCCGCCTCGACCATCGAGCCGGGCATCTACTTCGCGATGAACTCCCCGGCCGCGCTGATCGGCACCACGGCCGAGTCCGCCGCGCACGCGATCTCGCAGTGGGGCTTCCACGTCACGCCCGAGATGCTGACCCAGACCGCCAAGGATGTCGGCGAGCACACCATCATTTCGCGCGCCGGCGGCGCCCCGACCTTGGCCGTCGGCATGGCCCACATCCTGTCGAACGTGATCGGCGGCCAGGCCATGATGGCGTTCTGGTACCACTTCGCCATCCTGTTCGAGGCGCTGTTCATCCTGACCGCCGTCGACGCCGGCACCCGCGCCGGCCGCTTCATGCTGCAGGACTTGCTGGGCGCGTTCGCGCCGTCGATGAAGCAGACCGACAACGTGTTCGCCAACCTGACCGCCACCGCGCTGTGCGTGGCGGCCTGGGGCTACTTCCTGTACCAGG
>JBDSKP010000286.1:0-1505 GCA_039916925.1 Duganella sp. | reverse complement strand
CGCGCCGATCGTCGACGCGCGCGGCGTGCACAGTCATAGCGCGCAGATCAGCTTTGGCACCAGCCACCACGGCGGCGAACTATTCCTCGGCACGCAGAAACAAAAGGCGGGCGCGCTCGGCGCCGGGGGGGGGGCGTCGATCCGCGCCGGCTTCGGCAAGATCTTCAGCGGCGGCGGCGGGGCCTCGGCCACTGTCACGCCGCTGGCCGGCGACAAGGCCTATACGCGCGGCGTGATGGTGCGCACCTCGCGCCCGGAAAACCCCGACGGCATGACCTTCAACAGCGCGCTGGCGCGCGACGACATGGTGCGCTTCGTCGACTTCATGTTCGGCATGGCCAAGGCCGAGGGCGGCGAGAACCAGGCGCCGGCGCACGCGTGGGAAAAAATCGCCAACGAGTTTTTCGACAGCGAGACGCTGTCGATCGGCTGGCACCACCAATCGGGCGAAACCTTGCGCCACACGGCCACCGCCTCGGGCAACGCCCGCGTCGGCGCGGTGGCGCTTGACAAGCCGTTCGAATCGGTCGGTATCGCCGGCACGGCCGGCGTCACCACCGACTGGGCCTCGGCCGCCAACAACAAGCGCGCCGAGGGCAGCGGCGCCTTCCGCATGGTGCGCAACAACCACCTGTCGCGCCTGCAGGTGAATGCCCAGCTGGGCGTGGGCACGACCAATCCGACCATCCCGGTCGACAGCGGCGACCCCAGCCATCCGCCGTTGCACATCGTCACGCCGGACGACCAGTTCAAGACCATCGCCGACCCCGGCGCGGTCACCTCGGAGGCGTTGAACCCGGGCATGCAGTTGTTCGGCAAGCAGGCCAACCTCAGCCTGGTGGACCAGGGCATGAACGTGACCTTCCGCGCCATCGTCGAGCACGGCAAGCTGTCCGAGACGTACACGCTGCGCGAGGTCGAGCACCGCGACGCCCAGCATTTCAAGGCCATGCTGACGGAGCCGAGCCGCCGGGCGCAGTACGAGCAGGTGTTCGAGGCGGTGCACGGCCCGGCCGAGGCCAGGAACGAGCTGGACAAATTCATCAAAAAGCTCGACAACTGGGCCGGTCCGGGCCAGCACTACTCGATGCGTTCGCGCATCCGCTCCGACGTGCGCCGCGAGCTCGACGAGAGCGCGTCGCTGGCCACCACCATCCACCGCCGCAATCCGGACGATCCGCGCCTGGCGCAGATCTCGGCCCACATGATGGCGCGGTTGAACGACGAGCGCTCGTGGGTGCCGATGCAGATCCAGGCGTTCGAGGCGCAGTCGGCCAGCGACGTCGCCGGCCTGAACTTCGGCCTGGTGGCGACCTCCAACTTCAACGTCAGCACCGACCGCGAGCTGTACGCCACGGCGGCGCCGCCGAACATGGTGCGGGCCTGGGCCGACCTGCCGGCGCCGGCCGCGCCGGTGCGTCCGGAGGGCGCCTGATGGGGCTGCGGCTGGCGATCGTGCTGGCGGCCGGCTGCGCGCTGGCGCCGGCGGCGCGCGCCGACTGCTT
>JBDSKP010000285.1:0-5446 GCA_039916925.1 Duganella sp. | reverse complement strand
GTGCTGGCCGACGTCGGAAGTGATGAAGGCGTCGCCTTTGGTCACTTCCCACACCTTCTGCACCACCGATTGCGGCTTGATGACCAGCTCCGACGTGGCGAACTTCAGGCATTCCTTGCCGCGCCATTCGTTGATCTGCTTCCACCAATCCTTGACGGCGGGCGCGTTCGGCTTGGCGTCGGTCGCGTCGAGCTGCGCCAGGAACTCGATGAGCACGTCCTTGACGTTGCCGACGATCGGGATGTCGACCTTGACGCGCTTGGAGATCGACGATGGATCGATGTCCACGTGGATGATCTTGCGCGGGTGCGAGGCGAAGTGTTTCGGGTTGCCGATCACGCGGTCGTCGAAGCGGGCGCCGATGGCGATCAGGACGTCGCAGTGCTGCATCGCCATGTTCGCTTCATAGGTGCCGTGCATGCCGGGCATGCCGACGAAGTGCTCGCTCGAGGCCTTGTAGGCGCCCAGACCCATCAAGGTGTTGGTGACCGGGAAGCCGAGCTTGTCGACCAGCTTGTTAAGCTCGGGCGAGGCGTTGGCCAGGATCACGCCGCCGCCGGTGTAGATCATCGGACGTTCGGCCTGCAGCAGCAGCTGGACGGCCTTGCGGATCTGGCCCGCATGGCCCTTGTCGACCGGTTTGTACGACCGCATCTCGACCTCTTTCGGGTACGAGTACGTCGTCTTGTGCATCGAGATATCCTTCGGGATGTCGACCAGCACGGGGCCGGGACGGCCGGTGCGGGCGATGAAGAAGGCTTTCTTGACGGTTTCCGCCAAATCCTTGACGTCTTTGACGAGGAAATTGTGCTTGACCACGGGACGGGTGATGCCGACCGTGTCGCATTCCTGGAAGGCATCCTGGCCGATGGCGTGGCTGGGCACCTGGCCCGAGATCACGACCATGGGGATGGAATCCATGTAAGCGGTGGACAGGCCGGTGACGGCATTGGTGACACCCGGACCGGACGTGACCAGCGCGACGCCAACCTTGTTCGAACTACGCGAGTACGCGTCGGCGGCGTGGACCGCGGCCTGCTCGTGACGCACCAGCACGTGTTGGAATTTGTCTTGCTTGAAGATGGCGTCGTAGATATACAGCACGGCTCCGCCGGGATAGCCGAAGACGTGTTCCACGCCCTCTTCCGCCAGGCAGCGCACGAGTATTTCCGCGCCGGTGAGTTGGCCGTTTTGGCCACCAGATTGTTGTGACGATGCTTCGGTGTTCATGAAACATTCCTTTCAAGGTCCATTGGAGATTGATCGGATGCTCTGTCCTGACGAAGTATGCCCGCCTCTACAGCTTTGCCCAGCTCCCCTTTGTCATGCGGTCACGCCCGCCTCTTCCGCCAACCGTAGTGACGTGCAAAGCGGCGCTCAACGCAAATATCGTTCGGCCGGATCTTTCTGTAGCGGTTGTGCGTACCTCTCGCGCTTGTGGCACGGGTGAGAGCAAACTGCCTACATATGAAAGCGCGTCGTGTCGATGGCGGCGTTGTGTGCCTGCCGCGACAAGACCATAAAGCTTCGGGGTGTTCAAAGCGTCCCATACGGTACACCCTGCCCACACTTTGGGCAAGGAATAATTGCCAAAACAGGGGTAAACCGCCGGTTACAGGTGCAAAAATATGGGGTTTTGACGTAAAACGATGCAAGGAATGCCGATTTTTGCTAGCATGCGCTCAGTTCGCAAATCGCCGCCAGCTAGTCATACCAATAACAATCAGCAGCAATGATGCGCCCATCGCCGGTGATCCCGGCAGTACCTCACCCAACGCATGGCCACAGACAAAGAATTATCCGACTTTCTCGAAAACGTCGAGCGGCGCGCCTTCAAACAAGCCGTCTACGCGGTACGCAAGGACGAATCGGCCCTGGACATCGTGCAGGACGCGATGATCAAGCTCGCCGAGAAATACGGCGACAAGCCGGCCGCCGAGCTGCCGATGCTGTTCCAGCGCATCCTGCAGACCACCATCCTCGATTACTTCCGCCGCGAAAAGGTCCGCAACACGTGGGTCAGCTTGTTTTCGGGCATGGCGCCGTCGGGTGAGGGCGGCGACGACTTTGATATACTCGAATCCTACGCCGCCGAGGAGGGCACCGAGGCCGCCGAGTCGAGCGCCGACAAGGTCGAACGCCAGCAAATGCTCGCCCTGATCGATGCGGAAGTACAAAAGCTTCCGGCACGTCAACGGGAAGCCTTCCTTATGCGTTATTGGCAGGACATGGACGTGGCTGAAACAGCCGAAGCAATGGGATGTTCCGAAGGGAGCGTGAAGACGCATTGCTCACGCGCAACACACACTCTCGCCGAGTCGCTCAAAGCCAAGGGAATAAAATTATGAACACCGATGATCTGAACTTCGCCTACAAAGTACGCCACGCGCTCAACGAGCGGCTGGACGATCTGCCCGCGTCGACCACGGAGCGCCTGGCGCAGGCGCGCAAGATGGCGCTGGCCCGCAAAAAAGCCCACGTCGAGGTGCCGATGAGCGTGCGCGTCGCCAAAACCGAGCTGGCCACCGCCGGCGGCTTCCTGTCGCAGCGCTTCGGCTGGCTGGGACGCATGGGCGTGGCCGTGCCGATGCTGGCCCTGGTGGCCGGCCTGGCCGGCATCTATCAATACGAGCAACAGCAGCGCATCGCCGATCTGGCCGAGATCGACGCCGCCGTGCTGTCCGATGAACTGCCGCTGTCCGCCTACCTGGACCACGGTTTCAACGCGTATCTGACCCAGAGCGAGCAATAAGTATGGCATTGAGCGGTCGGGCAAAATGGGGCGTCTCCGCTGTGGCGGTGTTAGCGGTAGCAGCGGCGGGCGCGGCATGGATGGGCAACCAGTCCGGCGCGCCCGTGACCGCCGCCGCACCCATGACGGCCAGCAACGGCACCATCCCGTCCGAAAAAACCCTGTGGAAAGACTTGCCCCTGGCGCAACAGCAGGCGCTCGAGCCGCTGGCCGGCGAGTGGGATACGATGGAACCCATCCGCAAGCAGAAGTGGCTGGGCATCGGCAAGCGCTATGCGTCGATGAAGCCCGACGAGCAACTGCGCATGCAGGAACGCATGCGCGAGTGGGTCAGGATGACGCCCGAGGAACGCCGCCAGGTGCGGCAGAATTTCTCGCGCGCGCAAAAGCTCGACCCGTCGCAAAAGTCGACGCAGTGGGAATCGTACCAGCAGCTGTCCGACGAGCAGAAGAAGGAACTGGCGGCCAAGGCCCCGAACAAGAAGCAACTGGCCAACCTGCCCACGCCGGCCCAAAGCAAGATGAAGATGCCGGCGCCGATCAAGCCGAGCGCGCCGACCACCGGCACGCCGGCGACGGGCACGGCGGCCGCGCCGGCGGCGCCCGCGCCATGGATCGATCCGGCCACCGGCGGCCCGTTGCCGAACGCCTCGAACATCACGCCGGTGGTGCCGGCCACGACACCGGCCGCGGCACCTGCGCCGGCCGCGACCACGCCGACAGCCCCGGCGCCGGCCAGCGACAATGCAAAATAGCCTGTCGACGACCCGCCCGACGGTCAGGCGCCGCTTGATCTCGATGGTCTACGAATCCCTGCTGGGGTTCGCCGTGCTGTTTCTGCCCTTCCTGATTTTTGAAATGATCACCCACGCCAGCCACGCGCCGCTGGTCGAGCACATGCGCCAGGCGCTGGCGTTCCTGGTGCTTGGCGTCTACTTCATCCACCAGTGGAGCCGCGACGGCCAGACCCTGGCGATGAAGACCTGGCGCCTGAAACTCGTGCAGCCGGGCCAGGCGCACGTGTCGCCCAAGGCCGCCGCCGTGCGCTATCTGCTGAGCTGGATGTGGGTGCTGCCGGCGCTGGTCGTCTGCCTGGCGCTCGACCTGCACCGCTGGCAGGCGCTGGGCGCGGTCGGCGCCGGCATTGTGCTGTGGTCGCTGACGGCCTTCCTCGACAAGGATCGCCAGTTCCTGCACGATAAGCTGACAGGTACCCGGCTGGTCCAGTTGCCGCCGCCCGAAAAGAAAAAGAAGACGGCGCCGGCCATGTAATTCTCACAATCTTCTGTGGCAGAATGAGCCTTCCGCCACTGGGAGATAAGATGACCAAGTTTGTTCACCTGATGTACGGGGCAAGCCTCGCCCTGACCGCTTGCGCCGCCGTAGCGCAACCGTCCGTTCCGCCCGCCCCCGTGGCCAAGGTGCAACCGGTCACCGACACCTATTTCGGCGAGGCCATCGTCGACCGCTATCGCTGGATGGAGAACGACAAGGACCCCGACTGGCTGCCCTTCCTCAAGCAGCAGAACGCCCACGCGCGCGGCGTGCTCGACGCGCTGCCCAGGCGCGACGTGCTGTTGAAGCGCATCGAGCAACTGTCGGGCGACGTCGCCGCGCCGGCGCGCGTGCGAAAAGCCGGCCAGTTGACGTTCTACCAGCAGCGCCCGGCGGGCGCCAACAACTTCAAGCTGTTCGTGCGCGATGGCCGCAAACCGGGCAAGGACCGCGTGCTGGTCGATCCGACCAAGCTCGACACGAAGAGCAGCCACTACTCGCTCGACTGGTGGCAACCGTCGCCCGACGGCAGCAAGCTGGTCTACGGCCTGTCGAAGGACGGCAGCGAGGATTCGGTGCTGCAGATCATGGATGTGCGCAGCGGCGCCATTTTAAAAGAACGCATCGCCGACACCCAGGGCGCCAATCCGAACTGGCTCGACGACAGTTCGGGCTTCTTCTACAACCAGATGACCGACAAGGTCAACACGCCGGAACGCTACCTCGATTCGCGCGTGCGTTTCCATAAGCTGAGCGCCAATCCGGCCAAGGACCCGATCCTGATGCAGCGCGACCGCGACCCGGCGGTCAAGTACGAAAAAATCCAGGCGCCGTACATCGCCACGGCCGTGCGTTCCAACTACGCGGTGCTACTGCTGATCGACGTGCGGCCCGAACAGCGCGTCTACATCGCGCCGGTGGCCGACGTGCTCAGGGGCAAGGCCAACTGGAAGAAGGTTGCCGACTTCGAAGACGAGGTCACCGGCGTCGAGCTGCATGGCGACGAACTGTACCTGATGTCGACCAAGGGCCACCCGCGCGGCCGCCTGCTGAAAACCTCGGCCAAGGCGCCATCGCTGGCGACGGCGACCGAGGCGGTGGCCGAGTCCGAGCTGGTGCTCGAGGGCACGGCGCGCGCCAAGGACGGCCTCTACATCCGTTCGATGGACGGCGGCGTCAGCAAGCTGCAGCGGCTGGGCGACGACGGCAAGCTGGTCGACATCGCCCTGCCCTTCGACGGCACGCTGCGCTCGATCGAGGCCGACGCCGACGCGCCCGGCGCGCTGGCCATCCTGTCCGGCTGGCTCGAACCGGCCGCCGTCTGGAACGTGGGGGCCGACGGCAAGGTGAGCGACACCGGCATCACGCCCGAGCCCGCCATCGACACCAGCGCCTACACGACCGAGCGCCGCTTCGCCA
>JBDSKP010000284.1:0-4629 GCA_039916925.1 Duganella sp. | reverse complement strand
GCACCCAGCCGTTCCTGCAATATCCGCGCGTGATGGGCCACGAGCTGTCCGGCGAAGTGGTCACCGCGCCCGACGGCTGCGGACTGGCGCCCGGCGACCAGGTGTACGTGATGCCGTACCTGTCGTGCGGCGCCTGCGTCGCCTGCCGCCAGGGCAAGACCAACTGCTGCACCAACATCCAGGTGCTGGGCGTGCACCGCGACGGCGGCATGGCCGAATATTTGACGCTGCCCGAACGTTTCGTGTTCAAGACCGACGGCATCTCGCTGGACGACGCGGCCATGCTGGAGTTCCTCGCCATCGGCGCCCACGCGGTGCGCCGCGGCGGCGTGCGGCCCGGCCAGAACGTGCTGGTGGTCGGCGCCGGCCCGATCGGCATCGCCGCCGCGCTGTTCGCCCGGCTCAAGGGCGGCACCGTGACGGTGCTCGACACGCGCGAGGACCGGCTGGCGTTTTGCCGCACCGCGCTCGGCATCGAACAGACGGTGCGCGTGGACGACAATGACAAGGCCGCGCTGTCGGCGCTGACCGGCGGCGAGTTCTTCGACGTCGTGTTCGACGCCACCGGCAACGTCAAGGCGATGGAGCGCGGCCTGGAATTCGTCGCCCACGGCGGCACCTATGTACTGGTGTCGATCGTGCTCGACCGCATCTCCTTCGCCGACCCGGAATTCCACAAGCGCGAGACCAGCCTGCTGGGCAGCCGCAACGCCACCGCCGAGGACTTCCGCGAAGTGCTGGCGGCGATGAAGGCGGGCCTGGTGCCCACCGGCCTGATGAACACGCACCGCACCACCCTCGCCGAGTTCGTCGACGTGCTGCCGCGCTGGATGGACCCGGCCGCCGGCGTCATCAAAGCCATCGTCGAGGTGTAGATGACGGCCCCGATTCCCTCCCCGATCCTGCAATTCGGCACCAGCCGCTTCCTGCAGGCGCACGTGGACCTGTTCGTCCACGAAGCGCTGGAACAGGGGCAGGCGCTGGGCCGGATCACCGTGGTGCAAACCACCGGCAACGCCGCCAGCGCGCGGCGGGTGGCGGCCTTCAACGCGCCCGGCGGCTACCCGGTGCGCATCCGTGGCCTGGCCGACGGCGCGGCGGTCGAGCGGGAACACCGCGTCACCGCGATCGAGGCGGCGCTGTGCGCGGACCGCGACTGGGCCGCGATCGTCGAGCTGGCCGCGACGTCGGTGCGGGTGATCGTCTCGAACACCGGCGACCGCGGCTACGAACTATCCGAGCACGACGACCCGGCGTCGCTGCACGCGGCGACGGCGCCGCGCAGTTTCCCCGCCAAGCTGCTGGTGTTGCTGCACCGGCGCTACCTGCGCGGCGCGGCGCCGGTGACGCTGTACCCGTGCGAACTGGTGGCCAACAACGGCACCGTGCTGCGCGACGTGGTGCGCAAGCTGGCCCGCGACTGGGGGCTCGACAGCGGCTTCGTCGCGTATCTAAGCAATGGCTGCGTGTGGGTCAACTCGCTGGTCGACCGCATCGTCTCCGAAGCGATCGAGCCGGCCGGCGCGGTCGCCGAGCCTTACGCCATCTGGGTCATCGAAGCGAAAAAGAAGATGGTGCTGCCGTGCGCCCATCCGCAGATCGTCGTCACCGACAAGCTGGAGCCGTACGAGCGGCGCAAGCTGTTCCTGCTCAACCTGGGCCACACCTTCCTGGCCGAGCACTGGCTGCAGCACCAGCGGCCCGCCGACGAGACGGTGCTGCAGGCGATGTCCCATCCGCCGCTGCGCGCGCAGCTCGAAGCGCTGTGGCAGGAGGAGGTGCTGCCGGTGTTCGACGCGCTTGGCGAGGCCGACGCCGCCAGGGCCTACCTGGCGCAGGTGCGCGACCGCTTCTGCAATCCGTTCCTGGCGCACCGGCTGGCGGACATCGCCCAGAACCACGAGGAAAAGAAGCTGCGCCGCCTGCGGCCGGTGGTGGCGCTGGCCAACGAGCTGCAACTGCCGCTGGCGCAGCCGCGCCTGCGCGCGGCGCTGAAACTGGCGGCGGCATGAGCGGGCGCGATGCCGTGCGGGCCGGCCGCGTCGACGCCCATCAGCATTTCTGGCAGGTGGCCGCGCGCGCGGGCGCGTGGCCGCCGCCGGAACTCACCGCCATCCACCGCGATTTCGGTCCGGACGACCTGCTCCCCCTGCTCGAGCGCCACGGCATAGGCGCCACCGTGCTGGTGCAGTCGTTGCCGGGCGAGGCCGACACCCGCTTCATGCTGGACCTGGCCGATCGCCACGACTTCATCGCCGCCGTGGTGGGCTGGGTGGACCTGAAGGCGCCCGACGCGGCGCGCCGCATCGCCGCCATGGCCGCCCACCCCAGGCTGCGCGGCCTGCGGCCCATGCTGCAGGATCTGGACGACGACCGCTGGATCGACGACGCCGCGCTGGCGCCGGCGGTCGAGGCCATGCTGCGCCACCGCCTGTGCTTCGACGCGCTGGTGCTGCCGCGCCATCTGCCGTCGCTGCTTGCGTTCGCGCGCCGCCATCCGGAACTGCCGATCGTGATCGACCACCTGGCCAAGCCGGCCATGGGCGCCGTTCCCGACGCCCGCTGGCTGGACGACATGGCGCTGCTGGCGGCGCAGCCGCGGGTGGAATGCAAACTGTCCGGCATGGTCACCGAGGTCGGTCCCGGCTGGACGGTGGCGCAGCTGGCGCCCTGCGCGCGCCACGTGCTGCAAGTGTTCGGGCCGGAACGCGTGATGTGGGGCAGCGACTGGCCGGTGCTGCGGCTGTCCACCGACTACGCGGCGTGGGTCGACGCCAGCGAGGCGCTGCTGGCGCATCTGACCCAGGCGCAGCGGGACGCTGTGTTCGGATTGAACGCCATGCGCTTCTACGGCATCGCGCGGGCGGCGGCATGAACCTTCCCCAGCCCCCGGCGGCGCGCCCGGCCGAACCGCGCATGTACCGCGTGGTGGCCGAACGGATACAGGAGCTGATACGGGAGCAGCAGATGGCGCCCGGCGCGCGCCTGCCGGCCGAGCGCGAGCTGGCCGCGTCGCTGCGCGTCAGCCGCGCCTCGCTGCGCGAAGGGCTGATCGCGCTGGAACTGGGCGGCGTGGTCGAGGTGCGGGGCGGCTCCGGCGTGTACGTCTGCGAGCCGGCGGCGTCGCCGGCGGCGGTGCCCGAGGCGGGACCGGGGCCGTTCGAGGTGCTGTCGGCGCGCGGCGTGATCGAGGTCGAGGTGGCCGGGCTGGCCGCGAAGAACGCCTCGCCCGCCGCGCTGCAAGCCATCGACGCGGCCTTGCGGGAGATGGAGCGCAGCCACGAGGACCGTTCCAGCAACGAACAGGCGGACCGCAATTTCCATCTCGCGATCGCGCGCGCGACCGGCAACACGGCGCTGGTGGGCGTCACGGACTACCTGTGGCGCCAGCGCAGCAACCTGTGGCACCGGCTCAAGGAACATTACCGCACCGAGGAGCTGCGCATGTCGACGCTGCTGGACCACCGCGCGATTTTCGCCGCCATCGCCGCGCGCGACGCGCCAGGCGCGCGCAAAGCCATGCGCATCCACCTGGCCCGCGTCACGCGCACGTTCGCCGGCGGCGGCGCCTGAAAATGGGCCAGCTTCCCGTCCTGCCAACGCGCCTTGTCTTAAGCTCCGCTTGCTTGCCGCATTCGTCCGAAAGGAGTAATGTGGTTCGACCTGAAGAAGGAGGCCACCAACCCGTCCGTGGGCCGATGCGTTCATCGCCGCCACCGCGCTCGTACACGGGATGACCGTCGTCACGCGCAATGTCAACGATTTCCACACCTCCGGCGTGACGATCCTAAACCCCTGGTCATAGTAACTGGTTCAGCTTGGTGATCTTGACGTCGGCCACCTCGCCGATGGTCTTGAGCAGTTCGCGCAAATGCGGCGTGGCCTCATGTCGCGCATGCGCCTCGGCGTCGGCCCACGCTTCGAGCATGACGAAGGTGGCCGGATCGCCCAGGTCCTGGTGCAGGTCGTAGCGGATGCAGCCAGCTTCTTCGCGGCTCGGCGGCACGATTTGGTCCAGCGCGGAACGCACCAGCAACTCGGAACCCGAATGGGCGGTGATGGTGGCGACGACGATCAGATCTGACATGGTTTATCCTGTGGAAATGTTTAAACTTCTATAATTGGGGCGGTTGGTCAAATGAAAAGGCCCCGTTTGAGCCGTCGGCAACGTGGCCCGGCCGATTTCCGTGGCATCTTTTAATGTTATCGATAACAAAAATATGGAGACTGAATGGCGAACATAGGAAAATTCATGAGGGGAGCGGTCGCCGCCGCCGTGCTGGCGTGGTCGCAAGGGAGCGCGCTGGCCGCGCCCCGCTTGCCGGACACCGTGTTGTTCGGCGTCGCCTACTACGACGAGTACACGCCGGTCGACCGCATCGACGAGGACGCGCGCATGATGAAGCAAGCCGGCATCAGCGTCGTGCGCATCGCCGAATCGACCTGGGGCACGCTGGAGCGCAGCGAGGGCGTATTCGACTTCACCCACGTCGACCGCATGTTGGCCGCCTTCGACAAGGCCGGCATCAAGGTCATCGTCGGCACCCCGACCTACGCCATCCCCACCTGGCTGGCGCGCCAACATCCCGACGTGCTGGTGACCACGCCGAAAGGCCGCGCCGACTACGG
>JBDSKP010000283.1:0-1950 GCA_039916925.1 Duganella sp. | reverse complement strand
CGATGATTTTCATAGCGTGTCCCTTTGAGCTTAAGCTGCCAGTTTGTTGGCGATTGCGGATTCTTCGATGGCTGCGCTGCTGAAGCGCGCGGCCAGTGCGCACAGCGCGGTCGCGGCGACGACGACGCCGAGGATGCTCAGCGTCTGCTGGGTATCGCCCAGGCCCTTCATCAGGAAGCCGGCGGCCACCGCGCCGACGTTGCCGCCGGCGCCGATGATGCCGGCCACGCCGCCCAGGGCGCGCTTGTCGACGAACGGCACCACGGCGTAGGTCGCGCCGCAAGCCATGTGAGTGAACAGGCCGAAGACCAGCATCGCGCCGATCGCCAATGCGGCGGTGCCTGCGTGGGCGAACATCAGCAGGCCGGCGCCTTCGCCCAGCATCAGCACGAACAGCAGCGTGACGCGGTTATTCAGGTTGCCCTTGGATGCGAATTTGTCCGACGCCCAACCACCCAGCGCCCGGGCGAACAGCGCCAGCAAACCGAAGCTGCCGGCGGCCATGCCAGCCTGGCCCAGCGTCAGTTTGAAGTGGTCGACGTAGTAGATCGCGGCGATGTTGTGGATGAAGATCTCGATGCCGAAGCAGGCGCCGTAGGTGATGAACAGCAGCCATACGCGGTAGTTGGCGGCGGCCAGCTTGAAACTGTCCCAGCCACCCTTTTTACCGCCTTCGATGACGATGCCGGCGGCCCGCAGCTCGCTGTAGTTCCCTTGCGGGCAATCCTGGGTGTAGCGGTAGTAGACGCCGGCCATGATGATCATCAGGATGCCCGGCACGATCAGCGCGGCGCGCCAGCCGAAGCCCTCGCTCACGCCCAGCATGATCATCGCGGTCATCAGCAGCGGCATGACAGCCTGCGCGACGCCGCCGCCGGCATTGCCCCAGCCTGCGGCGGCCGCGTTGGCGGTGCCGACGACTTTAGGCGCGAACATCACCGACGTGTGGTACTGCGTGATGACGAAGCTGGCGCCGGCCGCGCCGATCCCGAGGCGGAAGAACAGGAAGCTCTCGTAGCTCTGCGCGAAGGCGACGCCGATGACCGGGATGGAGCCGAGCAGCAGCAGGCCGGTATAGGCCTTGCGCGGGCCGAAGTGGTCGCACAGCGGGCCGACGATCAGGCGCACCAGGATCGTGATGGCGACGGCGGCGATGTTGATGTTGGCGATTTGCGCGACGCTCAGACCGAATTCGCCTTTAATCACCGGCATCAGCGGCGCGCAGGCGAACCACGCGAAGAAGCAGACGAAGAACGCCATCCAGGTCAGGTGGAACGCCCGCATCTGCGGCGTCGAGATCGAGAAGAGCTTGATACTGGTAGCTTTGCTGGCCATTTTTTTATCCCGTTCAGAAAACAAAAAGGCGTCCGCGCAACCAAGGTGTTAGAAACCAGGTCGGGCGGACGCCGTTGTCCTGCCGGTCCGCCTTTGGACCAGCTGTGTGTATTTGGGAGGGATCGCCATTGATCCCCTCCTCCCTTCTAATGCAAGAGGCGTGCCAATGGGTCGGAGAGGGGTGCTACAGAGGGAGAATGGGGGTTTGGGGTTTCAGTAAAGAAATTACAAGCTTATCGTGGTGCGATGTTGCGGTGCATGATGCACGCTGACGGTGCGCAATGACGGTGCGTTGTTTTATTCACATCCCGCCCGGGGTCAAGTCTAACATTCAGACACGAACACATCCGCGAAAGCCCACATACAGTCCAGCCCGTGTACGAATGTTAGACTTGACCCCCGGGGTTTATATATAGGAATGTCTAGCCGGCGGCCGCTAGTGCGGCGGCCACCATCTCGTCGATTTCGCCGCTGATGTTGGACAGCACGCCCGCCACCACCGAGAACTCCTTGCCGGCCGCCCCGGCCCGCGCGGCCACGATGCGGGCGTTGAAGGCCACCATCCGCGCCTGCTTGTTAATGGTCTCGA
The DNA here is from genome assembly GCA_039916925.1 of Duganella sp. Lineage (GTDB taxonomy): Bacteria > Pseudomonadota > Gammaproteobacteria > Burkholderiales > Burkholderiaceae_D > Rugamonas. The sequence goes on along the minus strand of JBDSKP010000283.1, from coordinate 26 downwards.
TATCGGTGATCACCCCGCGCAGCTGC
>JBDSKP010000282.1:0-2650 GCA_039916925.1 Duganella sp. | reverse complement strand
CACCGAAGTGGCCGACATCCTCGGTAACACCAAGGGACCGGAGGCGGCGCGCCGCCCGGGCATCGTGCCGCACCTGCTGAACCTGTACGACGTCTACCAGGCCTTGTTGAAGGCGCGCAGCGAACGCGGCGCGATCGACTTCGAGACCACCGAGACCTACATCGTCTGCAACCCGTCGGGCAAGATCGAAAAGATCATCCCGCGCACCCGCAACGAGGCGCACAAGCTGATCGAGGAGTGCATGTTGACCGCCAACGTCTGCGCGGCCGACCTGCTGATCCGCCACAAGCATCCCGGCACCTACCGCATCCACGCCAGCCCGACGGCCGAAAAGCTCAAGCAGGTGCGCACCTTCCTCAAGCAGGTGAACCTGAACCTGAACGGCGGCGACAAGCCGAGCGCCGGCGATTACGCCGAGCTGATGCGCCAAGTCAAGGAGCGTCCGGACGCGTCGTTGCTGCAAACCATGCTGCTGCGCTCGATGCAGCAGGCGGTGTACTCGCCCGACAACATCGGCCACTTCGGCCTGGCGTACGAGGCGTACGCCCACTTCACCAGCCCGATCCGCCGCTATCCGGACTTGCTGACGCACCGCGCCATCAAGGCCATCCTGCTCGGTAAAAAATACGAGCCGAAGATCCCGTCGACCAGCGTGCTCAACACGAACGTCTCGAACGCCACGCGCAAGCAGCAGGCCAAGGACAAGGCCGACGGCAAAGAGAAAAAAGCCGCCGTCGACCTGACCGTGTGGGACGCGCTGGGCGTGCACTGCTCGGCCAACGAGCGCCGCGCCGACGAGGCCTCGCGCGACGTCGAAGCCTGGCTCAAGTGCCACTTCATGCAGGACAAGCTGGGCGAGGAATTCACCGGCATCATCACCGGCGTGACCAGCTTCGGCATCTTCGTGCAGCTGGACCAGTTGTTCGTCGAGGGCATGGTGCACATCACCGACCTCGGCGCCGACTACTTCCAGTACGACGACGCCCGCCACGAGCTGCGCGGCGACCGCACCGGCAAGCGTTTCCAGCTGACCGACCGGGTCGACGTGCAGGTCGTGCGCGTCGATCTGGAATCGCGCAAGATCGATCTGCGCCTGGCCGGCGCCGACGCGCCGCCGCCACGTCCGGACAAACCGTCCAAGGACAAGGACCGCAAGGGCAACATCAAGCCCGGTCCGACGACGTCGCAGCGCCACGAGGTGAAAACCACCGCGCCGTCCGCGCCGCAGCCGGCCGCCAAGCCGGCGTCGCGCTCGCGGGGCGGACGCGGCAAAACCAATGCCGCGGCGGGTGCCGCGGTAGCACCCCGGGCAGCGCAGCCTGCCTCAAAAAGTAAGAAGAAACGATAAATAATGAAGAACAAAATGATTTTTGGTTTCCATGCGGTGACCTCGCGTTTGCGTCATGAGGCCTCATCCGTGGAAGAGATTTTCATCGACGCCACGCGCGACGACCGCCGCATGAAGGATCTGGTCGCCAACGCCAAGGCGGCCGGCGTGCGCGTCATGCCGGTCGACTCGGCGCGGCTCGACAAGATCGTCGGCACCCGCCGCCACCAGGGCGTGATCGCCTTCGCCTCGCAGCTGGCGCTGGCGCGCAACCTCGATGAACTGCTCGACGCCATCGAAGGCCCGCCGCTGCTGCTGGTGCTGGACGGCATCACCGATCCGCACAACCTGGGCGCCTGCCTGCGCGTGGCAGACGGCGTCGGCGCGCACGCGGTGATCGTGCCGAAGGACCGCGCCGTCGGCCTGAACGCCACGGCCGCCAAGGTCGCCAGCGGCGCGGCCGAGACCGTGCCTTACATCACCGTCACCAACCTGGCGCGCACCTTGCGCGACCTGAAGGACCGCGACATCTGGTTGATCGGCACCTCCGACGACGGCGAAAAAGGCTTGTACGAAGCCGACTTCACCGGCCCGACCGCGCTGGTCATGGGTTCGGAAGGCGAGGGCATGCGCCGCCTGACGCGCGAGACCTGCGACATGCTGGTCAGCATCCCGATGTTCGGCTCGGTCGAGAGCTTGAACGTCTCGGTCGCCTCGGGTGTCTGTCTGTACGAGGCGCGCCGCCAGCGCCTTGCCAGGGACGCTTAAACAGCATCCCGGCAAAGCAGTTCCGGCGGCTCACTTCGAGGGCCGCCGCTGTTTTCACCCACGTCGTCCCCTCCAAGTCCGCCGCTTCTTAGCAACCTCCAACCGGATACGCTAACATGGGCGTTTCGGTTGTCATTCCGTACAGCTATGTTCCACCACCTGCGACAAGACATCAACAGCATCATCGAACGCGACCCCGCCGCCCGCAACGCCTGGGAGGTCCTGACCTGCTACCCGGGCCTGCAGGCGATCGTCATGCACCGCTGGGCCGGCTGGTGCTGGCGGCACGGCCTGAAGTGGCCGGGACGTTTCATCTCCTACCTGGCGCGCATCGTCACCGGCATCGAGATCCACCCCGGCGCGACGATCGGGCGGCGCGTCTTCATCGACCACGGCTTCGGCGTGGTCATCGGCGAGACGGCCGAAGTGGGGGACGACTGCACCATCTACCAGGGCGTGATCGCCTTCGCCTCGCAGCTGGCGCTGGCGCGCAACCTCGATGAACTGCTCGACGCCATCGAAGGCCCGCCGCTGCTGCTGGTGCTGGACGGCATC
>JBDSKP010000281.1:0-2442 GCA_039916925.1 Duganella sp. | reverse complement strand
GTACTGCATGTGCTGGCGCATTATCTCGGCCGATTCCATTTGCTGAAGGCGTAGCAGTTCGGGAACCCAAAACGGCACGCGCTGTTTCGCTGATAGCCAATCGCGCACGGTGCGCTCGTCGCGGCGCAACCGCCGCGCCAGGGCGGCAAGTGGGATGCCGGCGGCGTAGTAGTTGAGTTCGGCCGGGTTGCCGTAGCGGCGGTTCGGGTAACGCATTGCGGCTCCAGAAATGGACAAGGCCAGGAATCGTATCCTGGCCTTGTCGGGGTCAAACCTGAGAGAAGAACGGTGTTTATTGCATTCGTTACAATTGGATAGTTTGTTACTTCAGGCCGCCGTCACACTTCGCATAATTTATATTATGTCAAATGAAATACGGAGATTAGCCTCCTGCCACATCTTTCGTCCGTTTTCATATCGGCGATCGCGCTTTTCCTTTTTGGTTATCACGCCGGCGGTGCCGGCGTGATTTTGCTGCGTGTCCTTATGCTGCCAGGTGTTCTGGGATCAGTTCAGCGAAGGTTTTGTAATGATCCCCGTCAAAGCCGGCCAACGCTTGCAGCAATGCGGCACTTTTAAGATCGCACTCAACAGGAAACGCCTTGGCGCCGGCAGTCAACAGCCAGATGGTGCGCGTAATCCCGTTTGTGAAAGCCAGCGTCGCCTGAATTCGTACTTCGGTCCGTTTGAGTTTGTGCAGGCCAAAGAATGACTGCTCGTAGATGCCGATTCGCTCAGCGGATTCGTAGCAGTGAACCAGGGCCAGGGGCACCGGATTGACTGCGCCAGGACCGAACCGAGCGACCGCATCTTTAAACTTTCGGTCGCTGGACCATGATTCTGGGCCCTGGTGGGCAATATCGTCGTGACTGCTGCCTTCCCGGCGCCACAGCGCCAAAAACTTCTCAGCATCGACGATTACGACCGCCCTCCTCTCGTTGTCGTAGTTCGACCTGGTCGCGCACATATGGACGCTGCCTTCGGACGTAGGGACCTCAAACATGGCCCCATGCCCGTAGTGAATTTTCTCTATACCTCGTAATGGGGTTGTAAGCCGGAACCGCCGAAATTTCCGTCACCCCAGCTCCAGCTCGGCGAGGAGAGTATTCAGGTCGATCATCTTGCCGCCGCTCTGGAAGGTGTAGTGCCCGTTGAGCAGGATGTGCCGCCAGGCTGCGGGCGATATCTGGGTGATCAGCGCCACGGCCTTGGCGTTGCCGCTCGCTTCGTACTTTGTCAGCAATCTTGACAGGATGGCTGAGTTGTAATAGATGATGGCATTGGCGATCAGTCTGGCGCAGGTTAGCGCCTTGGTATCTTTGTTGTACTCCATGTGCATGAGCTTGCCCTGTTTCAGTTCACGATTGAACGCCAACCACTGCACATGCAGTTCGGCAGTCAGGGCGTCGCGCTGCGCATAGCTGGCCAGAAAGAAGGACGGCGCGATCGTCTACCTGACCAACGACGGCCACAAGGTCTCGACCATGGGCGCGACCGGCACCCTGCCCTATACCTCCGGGGGCAAAGTCACCGAAACTGTCCTGGAGCCGGCCGGTGTGAACGGGATGGAACCGGCGAAAGCGTCTACAATCGCGCCAGCAAGCAAGGCGCGCGCGACCGTGACAACGGCAGAGAAGACCACCGTGTCATCCGAGTTCCTCGTCAAATAAGCCAGAAGAAAGCATGAATCCGACACCCATCCACAACGCGAGGCTCCACCAGGGAGTGATCTACGCACTGCTAGCGGCAGCGTTGTTCGGCGCCAGCACGCCGTTCGCCAAGTCCCTGGTCGGCCAGATGGCACCGGTCGCGGTGGCGGGTATGCTCTACATGGGCAGCGGCCTGGGCCTGCTGGCGCTCTATGTCGCGCGTGGACTCTTCCGCCGCGGCGGCAACGGGGAAATTGCCGGGCTGACCCGCAAGGACTGGCCATGGTTGGGTGGGGCGATACTGGCTGGGGGCGTGGCGGGCCCCGTGCTGCTGATGCTCGGCCTCACGACCACACCGGCCGCGTCGGCGTCGCTGCTGCTCAATATGGAGGGGGTGCTCACGTCGATGCTGGCGTGGTTCGTCTTCAAGGAGAACTTTGATCGTCGCATCTTTATCGGCATGCTACTGATCGTGGCGGCAGGCGTGCTGCTGTCGTGGGACCAGGCCACCGCGAAAGGCCCGCCTTTGGGCGCGCTGGCCATCGTGGGAGCCTGTTTGTGCTGGGGCATCGACAACAACCTCACGCGCAAGGTCTCCGCCAGCGACGCGGTGCAGATCGCCTGCGTCAAGGGACTGGTGGCCGGTGCCGTCAACCTCTCGATTGCTGGGTAAGCGTCCAGCCGTCCCATCTATGAATTCCTAATCGGCACCATCAAACTATCGCCTCGATCAATACAGGAGATGAAAGGTGTCAAACAAGGAGCGGGAAAAAGTGTGGGAAGAACGTGTAGC
>JBDSKP010000280.1:0-3546 GCA_039916925.1 Duganella sp. | reverse complement strand
GGAGGATGCGGGGACGCGGGCCTCGGCGGCGCGGGGCAGGGAATTGTATGTGCTGCGCATCGGGCAATTGAATTTGTCGTGCGCGCAGTGTCACGACCAGCTGGCGGGCAAGCGTCTGGCGGGCAGCACGATACCGCAGGCGCATGCCGCCGCGTATCCGGTTTATCGTCTCGAGTGGCAGGCGGTGGGATCGTTGCAAAGGCGCCTGCGCAATTGCATGAGCGGCGCGCGGGCGGAGGTGCCGGCGTTTGGAGCGCGGGAGCTGGTGGATCTGGAAGCATGGCTGGCCGTGCGCGACAAGGGCATGAAGATCGAGACGCCAGGTGTAAGGCCGTGACGTTGTTGGTTTATTTTCCGAGGGGGACGCTATGCTATTGAAAATTCTTGCCGTTGCGATGCTGTCGCCGGCCGTCGCCGGCGCCACGACCATATCCCCCGGCGCGCGCCTCGCCGCCAACTGCGCCGCCTGCCACGGCACCAACGGTGATACCAAAACCACGCCGAATTTCGCAGCGCTACCCGGTCTGGCCGGGCAGCCTCGCGAAAATCTGGCCGCCAGCCTGCGCGCCTTCAAATCCGGCTCCCGTCCGTCGACTATCATGACGCAGATCGCCAAGGGCTACACCGACGAACAGATCGAACTGCTGGCGGCCTTCTTCGCCGCGCAGAAGAAAGCGACGCCATGAAACGCCGTCAATTCATCCAGGCCGCCGGCGCCGGCGCCGTGCTGGCATCGGCCACCGGTTGCGCCAGCATCGGCGGCAAGGCGCGGCCGCAGGTGGTGGTGGTCGGCGGCGGCTACGGCGGCGCGACCGCCGCCCGCTACGTGCGCATGTGGAGCGAAGGCGCGATCGACGTCACGCTGATCGAACCGGATGCCGGTTTCGTCTCCTGCCCGTTATCGAACCTGGTGCTGGGCGGCTCGCGCCGCATCGCCGATCTGACCATGTCGCACGACGCGCTGGGCGGCAAACACGGCGTGCGCATCGTGCGCGATACCGTGACGGCCATCGACGCCGACCGACGCACGCTGGCGCTGGCCGGCGGACGCACGCTGTCCTACGACCGCCTGATCGTCTCGCCCGGCGTGGAGTTCATGTGGGACCAGTTGCCCGGCATGCTCAAGCCCGGAGCGGGCGACATGGTGCTGCACGCGTGGAAGGCCGGCGCGCAGACCGTCGCGCTGCGTACGCAACTGGAGGCGATGCCCGACGGCGGCGTGTTTGCGATGACCATTCCGCCGGCGCCGTATCGCTGTCCGCCGGGGCCTTACGAGCGCGCGTCGCAGATCGCGTTTTACTTCAGCCGGTTCAAGCCGAAATCGAAGGTGCTGATCCTCGACGCCAACGACGACGTGGTGTCCAAGGGGCCGCTGTTCAAGAAGGTGTGGAAGGAGCGGTATGGCGGCATCGTCGAATACCGGCCGTCGTTCCGGGCCGCCGATATCGATGCGGGTGCGCGCACGGCGGTGTCGGAGCTGGGCGACCGGGTTCGGGCGGACGTGCTGAATGTGATTCCGCCGCAGCGCGCCGGGGCCATCGCCGTGCAAAGTGGCTTGGCCAATGTCAATGGACGCTGGTGCGGGGTGGATTTCCTCAGCTTCGAATCGACGCGGGCGAAGAATGTCCATGTCCTGGGGGATGCGATTCAGGCGTCGCCGTTGATGCCCAAGTCGGCGCACATGGCGAACCAGCATGCCAAGGTGTGCGCGGCGGCGGTGGTGGATTTGTTGAACGGCCGCGCGCCCGATCCGCATCCGATGCTGACCAATACGTGTTACAGCTTTATTTCGGATACGGAGGTGATTCACGTCGCTTCCGTGCATGCGTATAGCGCGGAGCAGAAGACGTTGCTGGTGGTGTCCGGCTCGGGCGGCGTGTCGGCCGGGCCGAGCGCGCTGGAGGGGGAGTATGCGATGAACTGGGCGCGGAACATATGGGCCGATACGCTGGGCGCTTGAATGCCCTCGGTCGTGGAATACCACGTGTTCCACGTAGGGCGGATTAGCGCAGCGTAATCCGCCATGCATGCGCCGTCGGCGGCTCATAGATGGCGGATTACGGCTTCGCCTAATCCGCCCTACCGGTACCGTGCGAGGATCTGGTCGATACTGCCATCCTTGAGCATGGTCTCGATGACACTGTTGACTTGCTCGAACGGCACCTGCGACTTGCGCGAGAACGCGCATTGCGCCTTGAAGTTGATGAACACCAGCTCCGGACGTAAATGCAGCGCCGGATGTTGGCGCTGCAGGTAGGACATCGTGGTCTCGCCGATGACGGCGTATTGCGTCTTGCCGGCCAGGATTTGCTGGATGTTCTGCTCGATCGTGAGCGCGTCGACCCGCGTGAAGCCCTTGCCCAGCACCTGCTCGATGCGCGGATAACGGTAGCCGGTCACCGTGCCGACCGGCTTGTTGCGCAAGGCCCGCAGCGAACCGATGGTCGGCGCGTCGCCCCGGGCGACCACCATTTCGGTGTCCGGCAGCAGCGGCGTGCTCCAGTGGTAGTCGCCGTCGATCCAGAACGGCATCACGTAGCACATGCCGTCGGCGCGGCCGCTGGTCAGGGTGTGTTTGACGCCCGGCACGTCGACGCTGAGGTAGACGGGGCGCCGGCCCAGCCGCCTGGCCATGGCGTCGCCCAGGTCCTTGAGGATGCCCCCGCTGAGCACGCCGTTCTCGAAGCGCACGATCGGCATGGCCTGGTCCAGCGGCGCGATCATGATGAATTCCCCGGGCGCGGCGTGCACGGTGGTCGAGGCGCATAGCGGCAGGATCGTCAGCAACGTCGCCACCATGCGCTGGGCGGTTTTGGGCATGTCCGGTTATCCAGGAGGAGGAAATTCCCCCATTATAAGACGGACACGACCGCTTCAGGAGGTCATGCGATCCCAGCCTTCGCGGATCGCCGCCTTGAACCTGTCCCACGCCGATTGCCGATGGCGGCTTTCCCAGTCGCTGCGCAGCTCGGGCTCGACGTCGTTCCACGGCCGGCCCCGGTAGGAGGCGTCGAACGCCATCGACCAGCCGTAGCGGTAGGCGGGATCGTAGTCCTCGTAGCGGCCGCCGGCGCTGGCGTAGTTGCTTTGCCAGTGGGAGCGGAAGTGGGTGTCGAGGTCGGGCATCGAGCCGGCCGCGCCCTGGTAGGCTCGCGGTGGCGGCGCCTGCCCCGGCAGCCCCTGCCGCTCGTCGATGTCGAGCGGGCCGAAGCCCTCGATGATGCCGCTGGCGCGGTCGATCTCGTCGTCGGTGGCGGCATCGACCGTCAACACGGTGTTGCCGCGGTTGACGGTGCTGCTGTAGGGCTGTTTGTCGCGCTTTTCCACCACCAGCACTTCCTCCAGGACCGGAACGATGAAGGTGTCGGCCGACCGCGTGTCCACATGCAAACTCTCCTGGTACACGGGCAGCGTGACCGTTTCGCCCTGCGGTGGAATGTCGGATTCGTTGGCCATGTCGGAGATCGAGCGCCTGCAACGGGATAGCCGGTCTACGTCGTCGCCGTGGGGGCGAGCGCCCGTTTGCCGGTCAGGAAAAAAGGGCTG
>JBDSKP010000279.1:0-3055 GCA_039916925.1 Duganella sp. | reverse complement strand
AAATAAGATAGAAGGGGGACGCGCATATTAGGGCCAGGGCAGCCGTAACTGCCGGTGACCCGTGACTGGTAGGCTTACATTAAAGGACACCCAAATGACCATTTTTGACAACTACGCCGCACGGTACGAACGGACCAAAGAAGAAGAGATGTCCATGAAGGAATATCTCGAGCTTTGTAAAAAAGATCGACTTACCTACGCGAGCGCCCCCGAGCGCATGTTGGCCGCCATCGGCGAGCTCACCCTGGTCGACACCCGCAACGACACCCGGCTATCCCGCATCTTTGCCAACAAGGTCATCAAGATCTACCCCGCGTTCCGCGAGTTCTACGGCACCGAGGAAGTGATCGAGCAAGTCGTGTCCTACTTCCGCCACGCCGCCCAGGGCCTGGAGGAACGCAAGCAGATCCTGTATCTGCTTGGTCCGGTCGGCGGCGGCAAATCGTCGATCGCCGAAAAGCTCAAGTCGCTGATGGAACACGTGCCCTTCTATTGCCTCAAAGGCTCGCCCGTCAACGAATCGCCGCTCGGCCTGTTCAACGAGGAGGAGGACGGCGTGCTGCTGGAGGAGGATTACGGCATCCCGCGGCGCTACCTGCGCAACATCCCCAGCCCGTGGGCCGTCAAGCGCCTGCACGAGTTCAACGGCGACATCAACCAGTTCCGCGTGGTCAAGCGCTACCCGTCCGTGCTCAAACAGGTGGCCATCTCCAAGACCGAGCCGGGCGACGAGAACAACCAGGACATCTCCTCGCTGGTGGGCAAGGTCGACATCCGCAAGCTCGAGGATTACTCGCAGGACGATCCGGACGCCTACAGCTACTCGGGCGGCCTGTGCCTGGCCAACCAGGGCCTGATGGAATTCGTCGAGATGTTCAAAGCGCCGATCAAGGTGCTGCATCCGCTCTTGACCGCCACGCAAGAGGGTAACTACAAGGGTACCGAGGGCTTCGGCGCGATCCCGTTCGACGGCATCATCCTGGCCCACTCGAACGAGTCGGAGTGGAAGACCTTCCGCAACAACCGCAACAACGAGGCCTTCCTCGACCGTATTTACATCGTCAAGGTACCGTACTGCCTGCGCGTGACCGACGAGATCAAGATCTACGACAAGCTCGTGGCCAACTCGTCGCTGTACCAGTCCCCGTGCGCGCCCGGCACCCTGAAGATGATGGCGCAGTTCGCGATCCTGTCGCGCCTGAAGGACCCGGAAAACTCGAGCATCTTCAGCAAGATGCTGGTGTACGACGGCGAGAACCTCAAGGACACCGATCCCAAGGCCAAGTCCATGCACGAGTACGTCGATTACGCCGGCGTCGACGAGGGCATGAACGGGCTGTCGACGCGCTTCGCGTTCAAGATCCTGTCGAAGGTCTTCAACTTCGACAACACCGAGGTCGCGGCCAATCCGGTGCACCTGTTGTATGTGCTCGAGCAGCAGGTCGAACGCGAGCAGTTCCCGCCCGAGACCGAGCAGAAATACTTCTCGTATATTAAAGAGCACCTGGCGCAGAAGTACGTCGAGTTCATCGGCAAGGAGATCCAGACCGCCTACCTCGAGAGCTATTCCGAATATGGCCAGAACATCTTCGACCGCTACGTCACGTTCGCCGACTTCTGGATCCAGGACCAGGAATACCGCGATCCGGACACCGGCGAGAGCTTCGACCGCGAGTCGCTCAACAACGAACTGGAGAAGATCGAAAAACCGGCCGGCATCTCCAACCCCAAGGATTTCCGCAACGAGATCGTCAACTTCGGGCTGCGCGCGCGCGCCAACAATGGCGGCAAGAATCCCGCGTGGACCAGTTATGAGAAATTCCGCACGGTGATCGAGAAGAAGATGTTCTCCAATACGGAGGAACTGCTGCCGGTGATCTCGTTCAACGCCAAGGCCAGCGCCGAGGACGCCAACAAGCACGCCGACTTCGTCGCGCGCATGGTGGAAAAAGGCTATACGGCCAAACAGGTCCGTTTGCTGTGCGAATGGTATTTGCGCGTGAGGAAGTCGTCTTAGGCATGAGCAGTTTTCCGCGCCGGCCCGCCCGCCAGCGGCGGCCGGCGCGGCGCCGACCAATAGCAGCAGGAGGCTTCTTTTGACTTACCTCATCGATCGACGTTTGCAGGGCAAGAACAAATCCGCGGTCAACCGCGAGCGCTTCTTGCGGCGCTACAAGTCGCAGATCAAGGACGCGGTGGGCCGGGCCATCAAGGGCCGCTCCATCACCGACATTGAGAACGGCGAAAAGGTCTCGATCCCCGTCAAGGACGTGGGCGAGCCCTCCTTCGGACACGCCCATGGCGGCGTGTGGGAAACCATCAACCCCGGCAACCAGGAATACCAGAAAGGCGACTTGATCAACCGCCCCAAGGGAGGCGGCGGCGCCGGCCGCGGCAAAGCGGGCAATAGCGACCAGATGACCGAGGATGACTTCATCTTCGAGCTGTCGCGCGAAGAATTCATGAACTACTTCTTCGAGGACTTGGAACTGCCGCACATGGTCAAGACGCAGCTGACCGCGACGACCGAGTTCAAGAACCAACGCGCCGGCTACAACATGTCGGGCACGCCGTCCAACATCCACGTGCTGCGTTCGCTGCGCGGCGCGCTCGGGCGCCGCATCGCCGTCGGCGGCAGCTCGCGCAAGCGGGTCGAGGAGGCCGAGGCCGAACTCGAGGAATTGCTGCTCGACGGCGCGCCGCTCGACGCCCCGCGCGTGGTCGAGCTCAAGAAACTGATCCACCATCTGCACACGCGGCTGCTGGCGATCCCCTTCATCGACCCGTTCGACCTGCGCTACAGCAACCGCGTCAAGGTGCCCAAGCCGATGACGCAGGCGGTGATGTTCTGCATCATGGATGTCTCCGGCTCGATGGACGAGTCGCGCAAGGACACCGCCAAGCGCTTTTTCATCCTGCTGTACCTGTTCCTCAAGCGCGCCTACGACAAGATCGACGTGGTCTTCATCCGCCACCACACGGCCGCGGCCGAGGTGGACGAGGAGGAGTTCTTCCACTCGCGCGAGTCCGGCGGCACCGTGGTGTCGTCGGCGCT
>JBDSKP010000278.1:0-4652 GCA_039916925.1 Duganella sp. | reverse complement strand
TCGACCAGGCTTTGCAGGCGCGCGTCGGCCGCCAGGCGGTCGCGCATCAGGTTGTTGAAGGCGCCGGTCAGCTGGCCGACCTCGTCGTCGGCGTGCACCGGTAGCGGCGCGTAGTGGTTGGCGTCGCCGCGCAGCGCGACGATGGCGTCGCGCAGCTTGATCAGCGGCGCCAGTAGCCGCAGCGTGAGCCAGAAGATCAGCAGCGCCGCCAGCATCGAGGCCACCCCGCTCCACAACAGCACGCGCGAGAACACGCCGTCGAACGGCTCGAACGCCTCCTCGGCCGGCAGCGACGCGGCCAGGATCCAGTCGACCGACTTGAGCGCCTTGTAGCTGTTGAGGGCGCGCTCGCCGCTGCCGTTGATGCTGTCGACGGTGCCTTCGAAGCCGTCGCGCAGCGCGCGCGTGGTGGCCGGGTTGGCGCCGGCCTGGCGCGGCTGCAGCAGGCGGCTGGCGTCCGGATGCAGCACGTAGAGCGGATGGTCGCCGCGTGTGAGGGCGAAGAAATAGCCGCTGCGCCCGACCTTGGCGGTGCGCAGGTGGCCCAGCAGGTTGTCCTTGTACAGGCGCAGCACGCCGTTGAGCACGCACACCACCTCGCCCTTGGCGTTGAGCACCGGCGCCACCATCTGCACGATCGGCTGGCCGTGCGACCTGGCCATCACCGGCTCGGCGATCAGCGGCTTGCGGGTGCGCATGACGGTCTGGAAGTAGGTTCGGTCGGAGACGTCGATGCCGACCCGGCCCGGCTGGATCGGGGCGTCGGCGATCACCGCGCCTTGCGGGTTGATCACCAGCAGGTCGTCGAACAGCGCCAGCACGGCGCGGTCCTGGTAATACGCGCGCAGCCGCTCGGTCGAGCCGGCGATGTCGACCGGCTGCTGGCGCGCCGACAGCGCGATGATGTCGAGCAGCATGGTCAGCTTGTCGTCGAGCTCCTCGGCGGTGCGGGTGATCAGCGCCGTCTGCTGGGTGAACAGCACCTTGGTGAAATCCGCCTTCATGCGCTGCATCTGGACCACGGTCACCAGCGCGATCATCAGGATCGACGTGATGCTGGTCGCCAGCGCTACTTTAGCCTTGATGCCAAGTGGCTTCATTTCATCCTTGTCGGGAGGGTCGGACATGAATCGGGAAACTACCGGGCCGCCCGGGAATTCTCCTATCAATGGCCGACCTTGGCAACAGGATTAACGCTGGGCGGCGGCGATGATCACGTCGGCCACTTTCTGCGGTTGCGACACCATCGGCACGTGACTCGATTTCAGCGTGATAGTGGTGGCCTCGATCTTGGCGGCGAACGCCCGCTGCAGGGCCGGGTCGATCATGCGGTCGTCCGCCGCGGCGATGTAATAGTTCGTTTTGTTTTTCCAGGCGGCCACAGTGGTCTTGTCGGCGAAGGCGCTGGCGGCGATCGGCCCCTGGGTGGCGGCGATCAGCGCGGCGGTGGCGGGCGGCACGTCCTGGGCGAAGTTGGCGGCGACCGAAGCGGCCGGCAGCCACAGGAAACCGCCGGCGTCGGCCTGCAGCGTGGCGATGCCGGGCGGCACCGCGTAGTCCTTGCCCAGCTCGCTCGTGGCCTGGCCTTCGGACGGCGCGAACGCGGCCACGTAGACCAGCGCCTTGACCTTGTCGCTGGTGCCGGCCTCGGTGATCACGGTGCCGCCCCACGAGTGGCCGACCAACACCACTTTGCCGGTCTGGGCGTCGATCACGCGCTTGGCTGCGGCGACGTCGTCCGCCAGCGAGGTCAGCGGGTTTTGCACGGCCACCACCTTCAAGCCCTTGGCCTGCAGCAGCGGGATGACTTTTTCCCAGCTGGAACCGTCGGCGAAGGCGCCGTGCACCAGCACCACGGTGGTGTCGGCGGCCGGCGTGGCGGCGTGGGCGGTCAGGGCGGTGGCGGCCAGCAGGGCGGAGGCGATGAGCGTGCGTTTCATGGTGATTCCTTTCAAGGGTTGGTTGTTAGCTATTAAGTAGTGTGCTACTTGCTTGAGTTGAACTATAGCGAACAATCAAATCGTACGCAAGCTAAATTTGACCAAATGTCGCGAATATTTTCGCGGCACCGCCGGCGCCATCGGTGCCACCGAGCGCCCCCGCTTGCATGGCGCAAGGCGCGCAGTGTGCGAATACCCGATCACATCACTGCGGCATCGACCAAAGCGACGACTAATGGTCTACACTGGCCGCATGATCAAAGACCTCCCCCCGGTGGCGCCGCCCGCGGTTCCCCTTGCTATCCTCAAGGCGAGCTGCGCCAACTGCAGCATGCACCAGCTGTGTCTGCCGATGGGCTTGGGCGACGAAGACATGGACCGGCTCGACGAGATCATCGGCCGCCGCCGCAAGGTAGCGCGCGGCGCGGTGCTGTTCCGCATCGGCGATCCGTTCGAGAGCCTGTACGCGATCCGGCTCGGCCATTTCAAGACCTATCAGGTCAACCGCGAGGGCGCCGAGCAGATCACCGGTTTCGAGATGGCCGGCGAGCTGCTGGGCATGGACGCCATCAGCACCGAGCTGCACCATTGCACCGCCGTGGCGCTGGAGGACAGCGAGGTGTGCGAGATCCCGTTCGGCAGCCTGCAGTTGCTGCTGGCCGACATGCCGACGCTGCTGCGGCACTTCCACCGGATGATGAGCCAGGAGATCACGCGCGAGCAGAGCGTCATGCTCCTGCTCGGCAACATGCTCGCGACCCAGCGTTTCGCCGCCTTCCTGGTCAACCTGTCGTCGCGCTACGAGGCGCGCGGCTATTCGCCCAACACCTTCCAGCTGCGCATGTCGCGTGAAGAGATCGGCAACTACCTGGGCCTGACGATCGAAAGCATCAGCCGCCTGCTGTCGAAGTTCAAGAGGGAAGGCCTGGTCCGCGTGAGCAACCGCGAAATCGAACTGCTCGATCCGACCATGCTCAAGGCCATCACCGCCGGCACGCAGACCTGCCACTAAACCGTCGTCGCTTTTCAGGCGGCCGAAATCCGGAACAACGCTGCCGCCTGCGCAAATCCAGGCGCCCCGGTGAGCTTCTCCGATGACTTTAGTGCGATCTTTTTCGCCGCCCGATTAAACAGCACGACGGCTTGGTTCGTATTGAAATGGCGCGCCATGCAGACGAGCTCATCACGCGCGACGGGCGCCGCGTCGCCAACGCGTCGCACAGCGCCAAGGAGGAGGACCGTGTGCACGCGCTGCTGTACAGGGACCTGGACCAGTTCAAGATCGTCAACGACACCTGCGGCCACAGCGCCGGCGACCTGCCGCTGCTGCCGCTGGCCAGGATGCCGCAGACCGAGAGGCGCGACAGCGACATCCCGGCGCGCCGAGCACGGCGTGACCCCGGAGCGGATCTGCTTTGAAATCACCGAGACGGCCGTCATCGCCAACCTGGTCAGACGACAGCACGCTGGCGGTGGCGCGCGAACTGGGCGTCGATTACGCGCAGGGCTGCGCGGTGGGCCGGCTGCGTCCGCTGAGCGTGGGTTGAGGCCCGACTCCAATCCGGGGGATTTTGATCTATATCAATAAATTTTGTGACACGACTCCGTACACTGGCTTCATCTATTGTGATAGAGCAATAAATCAGCCGGAGCCATGTGATGCGCGACAATCAACCCGTTACCAACCGTGAAGTGGGCGTCCTCGACGACCAGGCCATCGTGTCCAAAACTGACTTGAAGGGTAACATTACCTACGTCAATCCCTACTTCACGCAGGTCAGCGGCTACAGCGCGGCCGAGTTGATGGGCGCGCCGCAAAACATCCTGCGCCATCCGGACATGCCGGCCGCGGCGTTCGCCGACCTGTGGGCCTCGATCCAGTCCGGCACGCCGTGGACCGGCATCGTCAAGAACCGCTGCAAGAACGGCGACTACTATTGGGTGCGCGCCAACATCACGCCGATGCGCGAAAACGGCGAGACCATCGGCTACATGTCGGTGCGCGTCAAGGCCGCGCGCGAGCACGTCGCCCAGGCCGAACAGGCCTACCGCGACATGCGCGGCAAGGCCGGCCACGGCCTGCGCATCAAGCACGGCCAGGTGATCCGTCCCGGCGCCGGCAACCTGCTGGCGCGCCTGGGCCACGTGTCGCTGGCCATGCGCATGTGGCTGGCCACCAGCGTGGTCAACGTGCTGCAGGTGATCGTCTGCGCGGCCGCGCTGACGAGTGGCGGCGGCGGCCACGGCTACGCCATCTTCGGCGCCACCTTCGTTGGCCTGCTGATCAACGTGTTCCTATGGCACACGCTGCGCGTATCGGTGCTGCGTCCGCTCGACCGCGCGCTGCACGGCGCCCGCGCCATCGCCGCCGGCGACCTGTCGGGCAGCTTCGACACCGAAGCCACCGACGAGGTGGGCCAGTTGCTGCGCGCGCTGCAGCAAATGAACAGCAACCTGATCGCCAGCATCCGCGACGTGCGCGAAAATGTCGAGACGATGGCCGTGGCCACGCGCCAGATCGCCGCCGGCAACGCCGACCTGTCCGGCCGCACCGAGGCGCAGGCGGCCAGCCTGGAGGAGACGGCGTCGAGCGTCGAACAATTCTCGTCGACGGTCAAGCAGAACGCCGACAACTCGGCGCAGGCCAACGCGCTGGCGCAAAACGCCTCGACCGTGGCGGTGCGGGGCGGCGAGATCGTCGCCGACGTCATC
>JBDSKP010000277.1:0-8365 GCA_039916925.1 Duganella sp. | reverse complement strand
CGGTCATCGGCACGGCGGTGTCGGCCGAGTCGGTCCACTTGCGGTTCAGGAACGGCAGCCAGTCGACCGCGTACTTGTTCTTGAAGTTGGAGATGACCGGATCGACGGTGTGCTTGCCGGCGTCCATCGCGTCGCGGTAGGCCGCTTGCATCTGTTCGCCGCCGTCGGCCGGAATCACGGCTTGCGTCACCAGCTTGTCCGCGTACAGCTTGCGGGTGCCTGGATGCTGGCCGATCTTCTTGTACATCAGCGGCTGGGTCAGCGCCGGGGTGTCCTGCTCGTTGTGGCCCAGTTTGCGGTAGCAGATGATATCGACCACGATATCCTTCTGGAACTCGAGGCGGTAGTCCATCGCGATCTGCGAGGCCAGCACCACGGCTTCAGGATCGTCGGCGTTCACGTGCAGCACCGGCGCTTCGATCATCTTGACGACGTCCGAGCAATAGATGGTCGAACGGGCGTCGCGCGGGTCGGAGGTGGTGAAACCGATCTGGTTGTTGATGACGATGTGCACCGTGCCGCCCGTGCCGTAGCCGCGGGTCTGCGCCAGATTGAGCGTTTCCATGACCACGCCCTGGCCTGCGAAGGCGGCGTCGCCGTGCACCAGGATCGGCAGCACTTGCTTACCCAGGTGGTCGCCGCGGCGATCCATGCGGGCCTTGACCGAACCTTCGACGACCGGGTTGACGATCTCCAGGTGCGACGGATTGAACGCCAGCGACAGGTGAACCGGACCGCCCTGGGTCGAGATGTCGGACGAGAAACCTTGGTGGTACTTGACGTCGCCGGCCGGCAGATCGTCGCCGTGCTTGCCTTCGAATTCTTCGAACAGCTCTTTGGGCGCTTTGCCCAGGGTGTTGACCAGCACGTTCAGACGGCCGCGGTGGGCCATGCCGATAACGATCTCCTGCACGCCTTTTTCGCCGGCGCGCTGGATGATCTCATCGATCGAAGCGATGAAGGTCTCGCCACCCTCGAGCGAGAAGCGCTTCTGGCCGACGTACTTGGTGTGCAGGTAGCGTTCCAGGCCTTCGGCTGCGGTCAGACGCTCCAGGATGTGCTTTTTCTTTTCCGCCGTGAAATTCGGGGTCGAACGGATCGACTCCAGGCGCTCTTGCAGCCAGCGCTTCTCGGTCGGATCGGAGATGTACATGTACTCTGCGCCGATCGAACGGGTATAGGTGTCGCGCAGGTAGTTCAGCAGGTCGCGCAGGGTCGCGGTCTCGGGGCCGAAATAGGTGTTGCTGATGTTGAAGACGGTATCCATGTCCGCATCGGTGAAGCCGTAAAAGCTTGGCTCCAGCTCATTGATGGTCGGACGTTCCTGGCGTTGCAGCGGGTCCAGATTGGCCCAGCGGGAACCGAGGTAGCGATAGGCGGCGATCAGTTGCGTTGCTGCAACACGTTTGCGACCCATTTCGGCGTCGGCGGAGGCCACGACGGTGCGGATGGGGCCGGATTTAGCGCGTTCCGCGAAGGAAGCGATGACGGAGGCGTGGGCGACGTCTGGCTTATTGGTGCCATCGACGGCCGGCACGTGCTGCATGGCATCGAAGTACGAGCGCCAGTTATCCGGCACGGAACCTGGGTTGTTGAGATACGCCTCATACAGTTCTTCGACGTACGGAGCGTTCCCACCAAACAGGTAGGAATTGGACGTATATTGTTGCATTTGCTGCTCACCTTTCTTCGCGCTTCGCGAGGAATTAGCGGGTTAGTCTAACCTTCCGCGACACGGCCTGACCGGTTAGCGGATTGCACATCAAGTTGTGGGGAAGGGCTAAAGTTCTTCAGTGGTTCAAAAAACGGTCATTCAGGATAGCACCGGTATTGTATCGCAACAACCAATTATGTACCGAGGCCGGCACTATTAATTTTCACCTAAGTCGCGCCGCAGGCCCGATTCCGCAGTTAACTCCGGGGGTCAAGTCTAACATTTCTACACGAGCGCGGCCGTATAGCGCTGCCACAGTCGAGGCCGTGTAGCATTGTTAGACTTGACCCCGGAGTTACTTTCAGGCAAGAGTGGTGTGGGCGAACCAGTCGAGCAGGAAGTCGAGCATCGCCCGCAGCGCCGGCGACATGTGCTGGCGCGAGGTGTAGATGCCGTAGATCCCCATTTGTTGCGTTTTGTAGTCCGGCAGCAACGCCACCAGTCGGCCCTGCGCGATCAGCGGGCCGGCGCTGTAGAGCGGTTGCAGCGCGATGCCGGCGCCTTCCACCGCCGCTTTCAGCAATATGTGGTCGTCATTGGCCGATAAGTTGCCGCTCACCGGCACCGTTACCCCCTCCCCGTCCTTGCGCGTGAACTGCCACAGGCTTTGGCCGAAATAGGTGTATGCCAGGCAGTTGTGCAGCGCCAGATCCTCCACCCGCTGCGGCGCGCCGCGCTCGGCCAAATACGCGGGCGCCGCGCACACGACCGAGTCGCAATGCCCGAGTTGCCGGGCGATCAGGTTCGGCTCCAGCGCGTTGGTGATGCGTAACGCCAGGTCGATGCGCTGCTCGACCAGATTGACCGCCCGGTTGCTGCCCTGCAGATCGACCGAGGTGCGCGGGTGGCGCTTGAGGAAGACGGTCACCGCGCTGGCCAGCTCGGCCTGCGCCAGCGACGGCGAGCAGGTGATGCGCAGTAAGCCCTTAGGCGTGTCGTCGGCGTCGGCCGCCACTGCCATCGCGCCGGCCAGCTCCAGCAACTGGCGGCAGCGCGCCAGGGTGACGTCGCCGGCGTCCGTCAGGCTCAGGCGGCGCGTGCTCCGGTGCAGCAGCCGGGCGCCGGCCCACTCCTCCATCTCGGCCAGATAGCGGGTGACCATCGCCCGCGACATGTCGAGCGCGTCGGCGGCGGCGATCATGCTGCCGCGCTCGGTGATGGCGACGAATACCCTGGCGGCGGTGATGCGATCCATATTAGTTCGATCCGTGCAATTAATAAGTGCAGATTACCCGGTTTTTCCGTCGGATAAAGAAATTTATGATGGACCCACTTCCAACCACATTGAAAGACGATCATGCGCACCTTCAAAATCCAGCACACCCTGATGTCCGCCGCCCTGGCCGCAACCGTTGGCGGCGCCGGCGCCGCGCCGCTGAAACTCGACGTTTTCAATCCCGGTGAAGCCGCCATTTTCCCGGTCGCCTCGGTGCTCGTCAGCGGCGCCAGGGACGCCGTGCTGATCGACGCCCAGTTCTCGCGCGGCGAGGCGGTCAAACTGGTCGACAAGATCCGCGCCAGCGGCAAGCGCCTGACGACCGTGTACGTCAGCCATAGCGATCCGGACTTTTACTTCGGCCTGGACGTGATCCACGCCGCCTTCCCCGACGCCAAGATCATCGCCACGCCCCAAACCATCGCCGGCATCGAAAAGAAGAAGGACGCCAAGGTCGCCTACTGGTCGCCTATCTTGAAAGATAACGCGCCCAAGAGCATCATC
Source organism: Duganella sp. (assembly GCA_039916925.1). Taxonomy (GTDB): domain Bacteria; phylum Pseudomonadota; class Gammaproteobacteria; order Burkholderiales; family Burkholderiaceae_D; genus Rugamonas. The sequence goes on along the minus strand of JBDSKP010000277.1, from coordinate 4,931 downwards.
GTGCCGCAGCCGCTGCAGGGCGACACCATCAAGCTCGAAGGCGAAACGCTGAAGATCGAGGGCCTGAACGGCGCCACGCCGGACCGCAGCTATGTCTGGATTCCGTCGATCAAGGCCGTCGCCGGCGGCGTGGTGGTCTTCAACGGCCTGCACGTGTGGACCGCCGACACCCAAAGCGCCGAATCGCGCAAGAACTGGCTGGTCACGCTCGACCATATCGACTCGCTCAAGCCGGTGACCGTGGTGCCGGGCCACTTCAAGCCGGGCGCCGCGCTGACCCCGGACAGCGTCGCCTTCACCCGCGACTACCTGGTCCGTTTCGAAGCCGAGACCACCAAGGCCGCCAACTCGGCCGCGCTGATCGCCCGCATGAAGGAACTGTATCCGGACGCCGGCCTGAACGCCGCGCTCGAGACCGGTTCCAAGGTCGCCAAGGGCGAAATGAAGTGGTAAGCCGGGGCTAACCGCCCTCGGCGGGCTGCGGTGAAGTGATAAACTTCAACATTGACCCTTCACCGCCACCTGATTATGCACACCTTAGAGCAGTTGCGCGCTGGCGCCCTGAGCGGCGTCCGGCGCCTGCAAATGCGCGGCGGCCTCACCGAATTCCCGCGTGAAATCTTCGATCTGGCCGAGTCGCTGGAAATCCTCGACCTGTCGGGCAACGCGCTGTCGGCGCTGCCGGACGACTTGCCGCGTCTGCATAAACTGCGCATCATCTTCTGTTCCGACAACCAGTTCACCGAACTGCCGGCGGTGCTGGGCGCCTGCGCCGCGCTGACGATGGTCGGCTTCAAGGCCAACCAAATACGCACGGTCGCGCCCGAGTCGCTGCCCGCTCAGCTCCGCTGGCTGGTGCTGACTGACAATCTTATCGAAGAGCTACCCACCGAGTTGGGTCAACGTCCGGCATTGCAAAAGCTGATGCTGGCCGGGAACCGCCTGCGCGCCCTGCCCGCCAGCATGGCGCAACTGCACCGTTTGGAGTTGCTGCGCATCGCCGCCAACCGGCTGACCGGGTTTCCGTCCTGGCTGGCCGCCCTGCCCCGCCTGACCTGGCTGGCCTACGCCGGCAATCCATTCTGCGCGCAGCGCGAATTGGCGATGACAGGCACGCCGTCCGCAGCCATCGGCTGGGAACAACTGGAGTTGAAACAAAAGCTGGGCGAAGGCGCCTCCGGCGTGATCCACCGCGCGGACTACCGACACAACGGCGTGACGGAAGACGTCGCCGTCAAACTGTTCAAAGGCGCCATGACCAGCGACGGCTCGCCGCTGTGCGAGATGGCCGCCTGCATCGGCGCCGGCGCCCATCCGAACCTGATCCCGGTGCAGGGCCACCTGGAGCGCCACCCGGACGGCGCCCACGGCCTCGTCATGTCGCTGATCGATCCGGAATTCATCAACCTGGCCGGCCCGCCAAGTCTCGAGAGCTGCACCCGCGACATCTACGACGCCGACAAGCGCTTCGACCTCGCGTCGACGCTGGAAATCGCGCACGGCATCGCCTCCGCCGCCGCCCGGCTACACCAGCGCGGCATCATGCATGGCGACCTGTACAGACACAACATCCTGCATTGCGCGCGCGGCCGCACCTTGCTGGGCGACTTCGGCGCCGCCTCGTTCTACGATCCGGCGGCCGACGAGGCCGCCGCGCTGCAACGGCTGGAAGTGCGCGCCTTCGGCTTCCTGCTGGAAGAGCTGGCCGAGCGCTGCGACGCGCCGGCGTCCGCGCAGCCGGTATTGGCGCGTCTTGGTGAACTGCGCGACGCCTGCCTGCACGCGGACGGCGCTTCGCGCCCGATGTTCGCAGAGATCGAAGCGCAACTGCGCGCGCTCAAACGGGACTAGACAAGACGTTCTAGATATTTTATTCTACATTCATGACGACCATCGCCCCACCCAAACCGACCGCCTCCGAGCTGGAGATGTTGCGCCTGCTGTTCGCGCTCGGTCCGGCCACCGCCAAGCAGGTGCACGCCGCCGCGCTCGAAACGCGGCCGGACATGAACTACGCCACGGTGCTGCGTCTGCTGCAAGTGATGCACACCAAGGGCCTGTTGACGCGCGACGAAAGCCAGCGTGCCCACATCTACGCGCCGGCGCAGGAGCAGGACTCGATCCAGACCAACCTGCTCAAGGACCTGATACAAAAGGCGTTCTCCGGCTCCGGCAAGGCGCTGGTGCTGGCGGCCCTGCGCGGCGGCCACGTCAGCAAAAAAGAGCGCGCGGAAATTCAGGCGCTGCTGGATCAGGAAAAATAGGGAATGAGCGGCACTGGCCGCCATATCGCCGCGACCGGATTGCAAATTTCATCTTGTATGGTTTTCAGCTGGGACATTTTGTCTCAATGTATGGAAATGGCTTTCAAGTAGTATGTCTCAGGAGGTGCAGCAACACCTCCCTGCATGACAGTCGCTGACTGCTGAAGCAGCGTTTTGAGGGAGTGCTCCTCGCCATGGAAGTGTCAAGTAATCGCCTGGAAATACCAAAAAGATGGATTGGATCCCTTTAGTCTTCGTTACGTTCAAGTTTCTCGTGCTCGGCACGGGCATGTTTTTCGCCATCAAGTGGCATTACGATCAAGGAAAGAAGAAGGAGGAGAAACGCGCGGTGCTACGCGCGGGCGGCCAGGTGGGCGCGGTCTTCGTGCTATCGATCTTGGGCCTGGGGCTCGTCACCTTCGCCCTGATCAGGGTGCTCGGTTTGGACTTGACCTTCCCATGATGGCAAGAATAGTCGGCCGATATCCAGTGGCGCGGCAGCAATTTCCCGATGCAGCTAGTGGGTAGCATCGGCAGACCGGTCAGAGCTCGTTTCGGCGCATAGCATCGATCCGGCCGATTTGGGCAGAGATGGGTGGCATGCGTCCGGTGCCAAGGCACCGCCCCAGATTGGCGTTGACGTTGACAGAGCGCGAGGAGTAGGCGCTGTTGTAGTAACCTTGATAGGCAACAGGCCCTGCAGATACTTAGGCGCTTACTCGGGCTGCTTCTAAATGCTTTGCGGCCGTCCGCATCAATTCCTGCATCGTCGGCGGGCCCAACACATCGAGTAAATCCGGGTCGCCGACCGGCACGCCGAGCAAGGGCGCAATCGCATCCAGCATCCGAGCCATTAGCAACTCCGACTCGGACGTCGTAAGTCCAGGCATCTTGGACATCGGCATGCGCGTACCGTCGACAAAATCTGCCGGCAGTTTCGCGGCCAGCGCTTTAAGGTCGTCAATTTGCGCCGGGGTGATACCATATTTGAGCATCAATGGTTCGGCAACTACAAAGTCCATGGCGCCCCCGCTTTGTGATCAAAATAATTAGACCTGAACTCAACCTGATAGGTTCATCCCCTAGCGCCCTGGTGGTCGATGGATGGGCCGCCATCGTCCCCGCGGGTCTACGGCTGGATGCGACGCCCTTGCGGTGATTTCACCCTACAATGGAGCCCTTTGCCTTCCCCGCCCGCCCTAATGAACAGCCGCTTCAACTCCTGGCCCGAACACCCCCACCCCGTCATCGCCGTCATGCTGGCCGTGGCGATCTGCGCCGTCCCCATCGTGCTGCCGCACTCCAATCTGGCTAACCTGATGCCCAACCTGTTCGCCTATGGGTTCGCCTGTGTGCTGGCTTACCCGGTCGCCGCCGTGCTGCGCCATCGCGTCACCAGCCTGCCGGTGCTGTGGGGCGTGGCCGCGCTGATCCTGTTGGGACTGTGCCTATACCACACCAACATCATCGTCGAGACCGCCGACGCGGCTTGGCCGCAGCGGCGCGACGCCACCCTCGGCAAGTTCCTGTTCAACCTGCCGCAACTGACCCTGGGCGTGCTGTGCTGGTGGCTGCTGGTGGTCCGCCCCGACCGGCGCAAGCTGAAATAAGAACCACTCCGGGAAATTCCGCACAGATATCCCGCCGGCTCGCGCGGTTGCCCGGAAGCACTTGCTGTATAGGACACGGTTCTGCTAATCTTGTTCTCATTACACTATCCGAGTCCCGCGCCATGAGTCAGAAAGCACGAGTCACGCGCCGCCGTCCGGTCCGCCAGGCCGCCACGCTGACGATGACCGATCAAACCAGCCATCCGGCGCACACGCTGGACCTGTCGCAGGGCGGCGTCAGCCTGCAGACGGCGAGCCAGATCCAGCTGGCGCAATACTGCGCGGTGTCGTTCCAGGTGCATTTGAGCGATGGCGCCCACAAGGTGCTGGCGATGGGCCAGGTGGTCTACAGCGACCCGGACGCCGAACTGGGTTACAAGACAGGCGTCCAGTTCCTGCGCCTCGACCACGGCAGCGTCGACGTCATCCGCCAGCTACTTCAGGAACCCGCCTAAGATCGCTCCGAACGGCACGCTGTCCACCCCGCAACTGGCGTGGCGCGCGCCGGCGCTCGACAGCATCCTACGCCAGACCGCTGCCGTATGGCCGCGTGCAAAACACCGTGATTCAAACCTATCCGCCGTAACACACCCGGTATCGCGGGCCTGCCCGCGACCGCCGCGTATCAATGAAAAAAGCCCGGTTCCGCACGCTGCGGAACCGGGCTTTTATTTGAACGCGACCGTGCGCGTTCAGGCGTCGATCAACGCTGATCCAGCGGCTTGACGTCGCGCGTGGTCGAACCAACGAACAGCTGACGCGGACGGCCGATTTTCTGTTCCGGATCGGCGATCATTTCGTTCCACTGGGCGATCCAGCCGATGGTGCGGGCCATGGCGAAGATACCGGTGAACAGCGACACAGGGATGCCCAGCGCCGATTGCACGATGCCCGAGTAGAAGTCGACGTTCGGGTACAGCTTGCGCGAGACGAAGTATTCGTCGCTGAGCGCGATCTTTTCCAGTTCCATCGCCAGCTTGAACAGCGGGTCGTCCTGCAGCCCCAGCTCTTCCAGCACTTCGTAGCAGGTCTCGCGCATCAGCTTGGCGCGCGGGTC
>JBDSKP010000276.1:0-4788 GCA_039916925.1 Duganella sp. | reverse complement strand
TATTCGTCATTGCCTTTGGCGTCGGTTTTATAGATGCCCATGTCGTCGTTCAGCAAACCGTGCATGCGGATATATTTAAATCCGGCGTCGCGTTTTATTTCGGCCAATTGCTGTTGCCAATCGGCGCGCAGGCCCTCGTTCGCGCGCCCGGCGCCTATGGTGAAATTAAATGTTTTATTGAGTTTCCCCTGGACCTGGCTGACATTCAGGTCGACTACGCGTTCCTGGGTCTTGCCAACGGTGGGGACCAGCAGGGCGGCACTGAGCAAAAACGCTGCGACGGAATTAAATTTCATTCGTTCGGCTTTCGTAAGGTGGACAAACATGGCCGCGCGGGCGGCCCGTCAGGACTCGCCAGCGTAGTCGCTAGTTGGCGGATTGGCTAGCATCCCCGGACGAAATCCACCCCGGAATGCGGATTTTTATAGAAATTTTATGCAAAGTGTTAGCGTTGCCGCCGCTCAGTCGCCGGCCGGCTGGCCGCACACGCTGCGGAACGCCTTGGGCGTGCAGCCGTATTCCTCTTTAAATAGTTTGTTGAAATACGAGACGTTGCTATAGCCGACCGAATAGGCGATTTCGGCGACCGCCGCCGTTTCCTTTTCCGCCAGCAGCCGGGCCGCCTCGGTGAGCCGCAATTTATTTAAATAACTGCTGAACGTGTAGCCGAATTCGGATTTTAATATTTCGTTGATTTTATTCCGGTTGACGCCGGTTTCCGCGACGATGCGGTCCAGGTCCAATTCGGCGTTGGCATAGCCGTTGGCGATGAAACGCAGAATGACGGCCTTTTCCTTGTCGCGGTGCGGCTCGATCGAGAGTTGCTGGTAGGCCACCAGCGGCAGATCCTTGCGCAGTTTTTCCTTCAGGTCCGCGATCAGCGCCCGGGTGTGCCGCCGCAACGTCCACAGGCCGAAGCCGGTCCAGGACACGCCCAGCAGCGCCGCCAGCAGCGCCAGGTAGCGGTAGTCCCTGCCGGTCAGCACCAGGCTGTCGATGTCGATGCGGGAATCGACGTTCTTCGGGCTTTGAAAGGTGGTGCCGATGGAGATTTTCGGCACCTGGTCCAGTTTGTAGTGCTGGTGCGACAGGTCGAGCTTGAACATGTCGAACCACCATTGCGGCGTTTCCAGGCGGGTCAGGTCCAGTTCCACCGGCGTGCCGCCCTCGCCGCAGGCGAAAAACGCCGACGGCGAGCGGTAGCTCAGCCAGTTGCCGCGTTTGGATACCTTTTTGTCCAAGGTGGAGGCGGTCAGCGTCAGCGTGTTGGCCGGCGAGCACTTCGCCTGCAGCGTGATCGACGTGTAGCGCGACAAATCCACGTGCGCCGGCGTGCCGTCGCGGTTGGCGAAGAACAGGCCCACGGCGGCGAACGCGTAGGGCGTGTCCGCCGAGAGGTTGAAGTCAAAGCTCAGGCGCCGCCGGTCCTCGCCGATGTGGACGCGCGGGCGCGGCATGTTGGAATCGGCCTCGGGCCGCCACGGCAGCGCGCTGTCCTGGGCGGGCAGCAGCGGCGCGCTCAGATAGCTGAGGCTCACGCAAACGTAGCTGGCGAGCGCGCTGGCGGCCAGCAGCATCAGCAAGCCGTAGACGGTCTTTTTATAGAATTCCTGCATCGGCGCTTGGGCGGGTGTGGGACGGGAGGACGCCGGCGCGGCGGCCGGCGGCTTGCCCGGGGGCTTACTTGATCAGCGATTCGAGCGCGAACAGGTCGGCCGGCTGCTCGCGCTTGCGCACTTCGTGGCTGACGGTGCCGTCGACGATGATCTCGGCCGCGCGGCCGCGGGTGTTGTAGTTCGACGCCATCGTCATGCCGTAGGCGCCGGCCGTGTGCATCACCAGCAGGTCGCCGGCGGCCACCGCCAGCTGGCGGTCGCGCGCCAGCCAGTCGCCCGATTCGCAGATCGGACCGACCACGTCGTAGGTCAGCGCCCCGGCGTCGCCGATCGAAACAGGCTGCATGTCCATCCAGGCCTGGTACAGCGCCGGACGGGCCATGTCGTTCATGGCCGCGTCGACCACGCAGAAAGTCTTTTCCTCGCCGTGCTTGAGGTACTCGACGCGCGTCAGCAGCACGCCGGTGTCGCCGACGATGGAGCGGCCCGGCTCGAAGATCACCTTGATCGGCTTGCCGTCGTGGCGCGCCGCGCGCCAGGCGTCGATCTTGGCGAACAGGCGGCCCAGGTAGTCGCCCACCGGCACCGGCGCGGCCTCGCCGGCCTCGCGGTAGTCGATGCCGATGCCGCCGCCGATGTCGACGTGGTGCAGCACGATGCCCTCGTCGCCCAGTTTGTCGATCAATTCGATCAGGCGGTCCAGCGCTTCCAGCAGCGGGGCGTCGTCCAGCAGTTGCGAGCCGATATGGCAGTCGATGCCGGCCACCTCGAGGTGCGGCAGGGTGGCGGCGGTGCGGTAGGTGGCCAGCGCGTCGTCGAAGGCGACGCCGAACTTGCTCGCCTTGAGGCCGGTGGCGATGTACGGATGGGTCTTGGCGTCGACGTTGGGGTTCACGCGCAGCGACACGCGCGCCGTCTTGCCCATGGCGCCGGCCACCTCGTTGAGGCGGTGCAGCTCGGGGATCGACTCGACGTTGAAGCACAGGATGTCGTGCGACAGCGCCAGGCGCATCTCGGCGGCGCTCTTGCCCACGCCCGAGAAGATCACCTTGCGCGGGTCGCCGCCGGCCGCCAGCACGCGCAGCAGCTCGCCGCCGGAGACGATGTCGAAGCCGGCGCCCTGGCGCGCCAGCAGGTCGAGGATGGCCAGGTTGGAGTTGGCCTTCATGGCGTAGCACACCAGCGCGTCGCGCCCGGCGCAGGCGTCGGCGTACGAGGCGAAGTTGGCCAGCAGCGCCGCCTTCGAGTACACATAGGTCGGCGTGCCGAACTGGTCGGCGATGGCGCTCAGCGAGACGCCTTCGGCGTGCAGCACGCCGTCTTGATACGAAAATTGCGACATAGGAATTATTGTTGGAATGCTGGAGGAGTGGACGGCACCGGGGACGGCGTCACGGGAACCGGCGTGGCCGGCGCGCCGGGCACGGTATCGATCGTCCCCGCGGGGGTCGTCGCGCCGGTGGAGGGCGTCGCCTTGGCCGCGCCGCTCTTGGCGGGCTTGGCTGGCGTCTTGGGCAGGTACAGCGGGCCGGTTTGGCCGCAGCCGCCCAATAACACGGTCAGCCCCAGGGTAATGGTGCCGATAAACAAACGGAAAGAGGACTTCACGATAAAATCATGGATTGACTATAGATATTGGAGTGTAGCATGGGCGAATCAGAATTCCTGGCGCAGGCCGAAGCGACCCTCGACGCGATCGAGGCCGCCTTGGACCAATTGAACGACGACGACATGGTCGACGTCGAGTGCAGCCGCAGTGGCAACGTGCTGGAAATCGAGTTCCTCGACAACGGTTCCAAGGTCATCGTCAACAGCCAGGCGGCGATGCGCGAGCTGTGGGTGGCGGCCCGCTCGGGCGGCTTCCACTACCGCCAGAACGACGGCAAGTGGCTCAACACCCGCGACGGCTCCGAGTTGTTCGCGGCGCTGTCGGAGATCGTCACCGCCCAGGGCGGCAGCCCGGTGGTGCTGGCGCCGAAGGGCTAAGAACCCCTGACCCCGCGACGGATCGCCGTGCGGGTCTAAGGCGGTTCATTTGCCGTCAGAACAGCTCGTTCTTGACGGCGTCCTTGGCCTTCTCCTCGGCCGGGGTGCCCTGGGCGGCGCCATCGATGTTGTGCACGCCGGTGCCCGGCGGATTTTCCGTGTAGTAGTACTCGTCGCCGACCAGCATGACCCCGTCCGGCACGGCCCGCTCCTCGATCGGGATGTTCTTCAGCGCCTTCTGCATGAAATTGATCCAGATCGGCAGCGCCAGGCCGCCGCCGGTCTCGCGGTTGCCCAGGTTTTTCGGCTGGTCGTAGCCGATCCAGGCGATGCCCACCAGCTTGGGCTGGTAGCCGGTGAACCAGGCGTCGATCGAATCGTTGGTGGTGCCGGTCTTGCCCGAGATGTCGGGCCGCTTGAGCGACAGCGCCTTGGCCGCCGTGCCGTAGCGCACCACGTCCTTGAGCATGCTGTCCATCAGGAAGGCGTTGCGCTCGTCGATGACGCGGTTCTTCTCGTCGCCGGCCTTGTCCGGATTGGCCTGCGACAGGATCTTGCCGTCGGCGTCCGTCACCTTGGAGATCAGGTAAGGGCTGACCTTGTAGCCGCCGTTGGCGAACACCGAATAGGCGCCGGCCATCTGCAGCGGCGTGACGTTGCCCGCGCCCAGCGCCAGCGTCAGGTAGGGCGGGTTCTTGTCGGCGTCGAAGCCGAAGCGGGTGATGTATTCCTGGCCGTACTTGGCGCCGATCTTGTGCAGGATGCGGATCGAGATCATGTTCTTGGACTTGGCCAGGCCGCGGCGCATCGTCATCGGGCCCTCGTACTTGCCGTCGTAGTTCTTCGGCTCCCACGCCTGGCCGCCGGTCTGGCCGGCGTCGAACGAGATCGGCGCGTCGTTGATGATGGTCGACGGCGACAGGCCGCGCTCGAGCGAGGCCGAATAGATGAACGGCTTGAACGACGAGCCCGGCTGGCGCCAGGCCTGGGTCACGTGGTTGAACTTGTTGCGGTTGTAGTCGAAGCCGCCCACCATGGCCTTGATCGCGCCGTCCTCGGTGCTGGCGGCAATAAACGCCGATTCGATCTGCGGCATCTGCGTCAGTTCCCAGTCCTTACCTTCCTGCATCACGCGAATCACCGCGCCACGCCGCACGCGCTTGTTCGGCAGCGCTTTTTCCGACAG
>JBDSKP010000275.1:0-3333 GCA_039916925.1 Duganella sp. | reverse complement strand
GGCGGCGATGGCAGGCGGTAAAATGCAGGCTTCCTGTCGCGGAGTATCCGAAGATGATGTTTCTTAAAGTTCCGTTTGCGGAAAAAGACGAGGCCAAGGCGCTGGGCGCCCGCTGGAACGGCGAACGCAAATCGTGGTACGTGCCGGACGGTAAGCCGACCGAGGCGTTCGAACGCTGGCTGCCGCCCGGCGGCGCCGATTTCGTACCGGCCAAGGCCGCCGCCGCGCCCAAGGCCAAGCCGGCCTCGGTCGATTCGTATGTCGGTAAATCGGTGATCGGCAAGCTGTATCAAGAATTGCCGCACGACTGCAATCCGTTCGAGGTGTGCGCGGTGTGCGCGCCGACGCTGGCCACGTCCGGCTGGCAAGCCGCGCATGAGGACGTGGCGAGGTTGCTGGTCGCCCTGCGGGGCTGAACCGCCCTGATCGACGCGCGCCTGAAAACTGTTGACTTTGCAGCCACAGATCGGATCGATCTGTTCTAAAATACTGATGAGATACACAACGAGAAGCCTGCCGATGAACAGCCATACGATGCCGCCAGTTTTTCGTACTGAAGACGGGCCGGTCACACCGGTCGCCAGCTTCAACCAACCCGCCGATGTCTTTGAAGCGCTGTTTCAAAGCATACAAGGCGGCGAAAAGCACGTGCGGCCGTTGCTGGACCTGGTGCCCGATTCCCACTTTCTTGGATTCATAGAGGTCGGCTACGCGCTGCGCGCCTGCCTCGAGGACAAATCACGCCGCGACTACCTGTTGCAGCGGCTGCGCCCGCATCTGGGCGTGATGATCGGCACTTTGCCGGCGAGCATACAGCCGCATGGCATGCTGCCCAAGCAACCGGCGCCGCCCGGCTTCCGCGACCTGGAACAGATCAGCGACGCCGAAGTGCGCGCCTGGCTGATCGAGGACGGCGGCCTGATCTACGGCGAATTCGCGCGTTATGAGCTCGACAATCTGTTCGACGCCATCGCCCCGTCGATCCGTCCCGGCGGCGTCATGGTCGATCTCGGCAGCGGGCTGGGCAAGGTGGTGATGTCGGCCGCGCTGGCGTTTCCGTTCCACCGCTGCATCGGTGTCGAATGCATGGGCTACCGCCACCGCATGGCCATGCAGCGGCTGCACAATCTGCTGGTGCTGGCCGAGCGCGGCGTGGCCCATCTGCCGACGCCGCTCACCCCCGACGCTCCGCTGACCTTGCCTTTCGGCGAGGCGACCACCGGCCGCCACCTGCTCGACCTGGCCGCGCGCATCTCCTTCATCGAAAGCGACATGTTCAAGGTGGACGTGCGCGGCGCCAGCCTGGTGTTCTTGTACAGCACCTGTTTCGGCCCGCAGATGGACGCGTTGGCCGACAAGCTGGCCCGCGAGCTGCAAGAGGGCGCGCTGGTGACGACCACCACCTATGCGCTCAAGCATCCGGCGTTCACCTTGCTGCATTACTTCCCGGCGGGCACGGTCGCCTGGACCAATGTGATGCTGTACAAACGCACCGGCATGCTGGAGTCGCTGCCGCCGGCGGACGTCACGCATCCGCACCAGCCGGACCCGGCGGAGTGGGAGGCGCGCGCGCGCCAGGAATTCGACGCCATGGATGCGCGCGCCGGCACGGCCTAGCCCGTTATTGCAGCAGCCACCGGCGCGCGGTCGCGATGATGTTGTCCGACAGCGTACGGGTGAACGGCGTCTGGATATCCCACATATGCCATGTCAACGGCACGTCCAGCACGTGGCCCGGCGCCAGATCGACCAATGTCCCCGCCTCCAGCTGCGCCGCGCACTGCAGCAGCGGCAGCATCCCGTAGGCGTAGCCCGCCTCCAGAAAACGCACGTAACCCTCCGAGCTCGACAATGAATGATGGGGAACCCGGCCCGTGTGGCCGGTGCGCTGCGCGATAAAGCGGGTTTGCAGCGCGTCCTTGCGGTCGAAATTGAGCGTGGGAGCGTGCTGGACGGCCTCCGCCGTGAAACCGTCCGGGAAGTGGCGCGCCGCGAAAGCCGGACTGGCGACGCACGCGTACCGCATCGCGCCCAGCGGCGTGGCCGAAGTTCCCGCTACTTGCGTCGTTTCGCTCGTAACGCAGCCGAACACGCGGCCTTCGCGCAGCATCGTCATCGTATGGTCCTGGTCGTCGAGGCGGATATGCAGCAGGCAATCGCCGGTGGCCAGCAACGGCGCCACGGCCTCGCGCATCCAGGTGGCGGCGCTGTCGGCGTTGATGGCGATGGCGATCTCCGGCCGCGCCGGCGCGCCGGGACCGGCATGGGGAAACGCCGTCAGCGCCGCCTCCAGCAGTTGAACCTGGCGATAATGGGCGATCAGCCGCTGGCCGGCCTCGGTCGCCGCCGGCGGCTGGCTGCGCACGATCAGCAGTTCGCCCGCGCTGTTTTCCAGCATCCGGATGCGCTGGGACACGGCCGATTGGGTGATCGACAGCGCGGCGGCGGCCTTGTCGAAACTTCCATATTCGATCACGGCGTCCAGCGCCGCCAGTCCCCGGTAGTCGACTTGCCTCATTAGCTTTCCTAATATTTGGTCAGTAATATTAATTATACTTATCTTTAGGTCGCCGCTAAGCTTGCGTCTTTTGTCCACGGGAGGACGCATGGAAGTGACCGCATTTTTGAAGGGCCTGGGTTTGGGCGGGGGCCTGATTGTCGCCATCGGCTCGCAGAACGCTTATTTATTGCGGCAGGCGTTAAAGCGCGAATATGTGCTGACTTGCATCGTCATTTGTATCGTGTGCGATATCGTACTGATCGGCGCCGGCGTCGCCGGAATGGGCGAATTAATCAGCGGGGCCCCGGGGCTGCTGTTTTGGATAAGGCTCGCCGGCGCGGGATTCTTATCCTGGTATGGCTTGCGGGCGGCGCGTTCCGCTTTGAATCCCGCCGTGATGGAAGCCGATGTCGATAAACCGGCGGCGAGCCGGTACGCGGTGATCGCGGCGATGCTGGCTTTCAGTTTATTGAATCCGCACGTTTATCTGGACACCGTGGTTTTATTGGGATCGATAGGCGGGCAGCAAATCGGCGACGGACGTATTTATTTCGCGCTGGGGGCGATGATCGCCTCGATCATCTGGTTTTCCAGCCTGGGATTTGGCGCGCGGTTTTTGATACCGGTATTCGCTCGTCCGCGCGCCTGGCAAATATTGGACGGCGTGATCGCGGTGGTGATGTGGGCGTTGGCCCTGACGTTGTTCCTATAGCGGCGGCACGCGAACCAAGCTGTAAAATGGCGGGTACATGCCAATTTTTGGCATGAAAGTGGCGTAAAAACCCCAATGGGATTTATGTTTTGCCACGCAATCTAAATGTGGTTGAAAATAT
>JBDSKP010000274.1:0-3179 GCA_039916925.1 Duganella sp. | reverse complement strand
ATGGCGTAGCGCACCGGAATGACGTCGAGGTCGGCCACGGCCGGCGCGTCGAGCGCGGAGATGATCTTGGCCAGCCGCTTGAGGTTGTCGGCGTAGTCGGTGATCACCACCGTGTTGTTGCCCGGGTTGGCGTTGATGGTGTTGTTGGGAGAGATCAGCGGCCGCAGCACGGTGACGACGTTGCCGGCCGACTCATAGTTCAGGTGGAAGATCTGGCTGACGATCTGGTCGCCCTTGATTTGCGTCGGCGCCGAGCCGATCTGCGTCGGGCCCGACTGCAGCTTGGCGTCCGCCTCCGGCACCACCTTGGCGTAGCCGTCGCCGCTGACGACGGCGTAGCCCTGCAGCCGCAGCGCCGAGGTGAGCAGGCTGAACGCCTGCGACTTGCTGATCGATTTCTCCGACACCAAGGTCAGCGTGCCCTTGACGCGCGGATCGATGACGAAGGTGATGTTGGTGTAGTGGCCGACGGCCTTGATGACCGACTCGATGTCGGCGCCGACAAAGTTCAGCGCGGCGTCGTCGGTGGCGGCGCGCGCCTGGGACGGCCACAGCAGCCCGGCGGTCGGCACGGCGCCGAGCGCGCAGCACAGCATCGCACCCGCGCTCAGGCGGCGCAGCGCGGGAAGATTGGATTTGCTCACGGACTGTTTTTTCATTGTCTGAACTTTGTATCTAGTGTTGTAACCACGATTGAAACTAAATATGACCACGTAGGGCGGATTAGCGCAGCGTAATCCGCCAGGCTCCGTCGGCGGCTCATGGCGGATTACGCGCTGCGCGCTAATCCGCCCCACGAAAAGCACCTCTTTCGATAAACACCTCTAATGCATCTCCAACGCGATGACGTTGCGGTCGCTGCCGGGCCGGCGCTGGCCGAGCAAATTCAACAGATTGGCCAACGTGTCCTCGTATCCCTTCGCCGCCTCCGCCTGCCCGGAAAACTGCAGTCGGCCATTGTTCAGGGTGCCGCGCCCGCTCAACAGCAACGGCCCCTTGACCGAGCCGAGCGTCAAGCCCGCCTGCTGGCCGCGCCAGTCCAGCGCCAAGGTGTAGCTGCCCAGCGGCCGCACCGGCGCCAGCCGCGACGCCATGTCCGTCATCTCCAGCGTGGTGCGGCCGTTGACGGCGATCTGGCCGTCGCGCAGCGCCAGCTCGAGCGCGGTCCACGACAGGCGCAGGATGCCGCTTGGCGCCAGCGTGTTGAGCGGCGCGCCCAGCCCCGCCAGCCCCTGCGCCGGCAACAGCAGCGCCGACGGGCTCAGTTGCCACTGCGACCAGCCGCCGCGGAAGGTCACCGGCTGCGCCAGCGCCTCGCTGTTGTCCAGTTGCAAATCGACCATGCCGACCAGCGCCAGCGGCGAGACGCGCCAGCTGAAACGCCCCGGCAGCAGCGGCGTGACCGGCTTGTTGCCGCCGGCCGCGCCGCCGATGAAGGCCGAGCCGCGCCACAGCGTACCCTGCGCGTCGCCCAAGGTCAAACGGCCGCCGGTGCGCTGCTCGACGAGCGCGCCGAGCCACGTGGCCGGGAAGAACACCGCCAGGGTCGCCAGCACGCTCAGCGCGATGGTCAGCAACCATAGCACGGCGCGCTTCATGCGCGGCCTTTTTGCGCCGCCCGCGCGCTCATCGCGCGCCCTGGCGCAAGGTCAGCGTGGCGTTGACCATGCCGGCCGTGTCCTGCGCCGTGAAATTGGCGTCCTGGACGGCGATGCGGCTCTCGTTGCGCACCGCGTCGAGCCAGGCGACGATGGCGGCGAACGGCGCGTTGTTGAACTGCACCTTGGCGTATTCGCCGGTGATGTTGACCGATTGCGGCGTCAGGCCGCGCGCCGTCAGGCCGGCGTTCAGGCTGTCGCGCGTCATCGGCGTCGGCTCGATGGTGTTCTGGCCGCGCAGCGCGGCCGCCTCCAGCGCCATCGCCTGCAACTCGGCGGCCTGCTGGCGCAGCACCGGCAATTCCTTGCCGAGTTTCTCGCGGCCCTCGAGCGCCGGCGACAGCAGCACGCCGTAGAACAGGCCGAGCGCGACGACGGCGCCGCCGATGACCAGCAGGCGGCGTTCCTGCTCGGTGCGCGCCAGCCAGAAGGCCGACGCGCGGGCGCGGTAGTCCTGTATCGTTTGATCGAGTTTGCTCATGCCGGTGTGCCCATAGTTCCGCCCGTAGTTCCGCTCATAGTTCTATTCATGGTTTCGCCGCGCCGCTGGCGACACTGATTTGCCAGGTGCCGGGATTGGCCTCGGACAATTCCAGCCTGCGGGCCCGCAGCGCGGCGCGGATCTGCGCCATCGCGGCGGCGTCGACGGTATTAGGTTTGACCTTGACCTGAAGCGCGCGTTCCCTATAATCGAGCGAGGCGATCACTTCGCGCTGCGGCAGCACGCTGAGCGCCTCGGCCAGGTTGGTGCTCATGGCCAGGAAGCCGTCGGGCGCGGCCTGGCCGTCGTCGGCCTTGGCCAGCGAAATGTTCTTGCGCATCTGCGCGGCCGGATCGAGGATCACGGTCTCCTTCGGATAGGCGGCCTTGAAGGTTTGCATCATCGCCTGGCGCACCTCGTTGGCTTCGCGCTTGAGGCGCATCCACTCGACGTTGAGGCCGACGACGTTGACCAGCAGCGCCAGCGCGGCGATGCGCAGCGGCCAGCGCCAGCGCCGCCATTCGCGCGCCGAGGCGCCGGCCGCGCCCAGCGCCGGCGCCAGGTCCATTCCGGCCGAGCGCGACGCCGCCACCCAGTGCTGCCAATGGTCCTCGGCCAGGCTGATGCCGTGCGGCGCGGCGGCGGCGTCGGCCATCAGCGGCTCGAACTGCTTCATTTGTTCCGGCGATAAATACAGCGTGACCGGCTCGTCGCCGGCCATCGCGCGCAGCGTCTGCAGCGCCGCCAGCGGCTCGGCCGGCAACGCCAGGCCCATGCCGTCGTACTGCGAGCGGCGCAGGATCAGCTCGTAGCCGGCGTCGCCCAGGCTCAGCGCGGCCGACACCGACCCCGGCTGGAATGGCAGGCACAATTGCATCGGCACCACCGAAACGCTGTGCGCGCCCTGCGCCAGCAGCGCCTTGACCAGCACCTCGAGCCAGGCGCGCTGCACCACGGCCACGGTGCGCACGCCGTCGGCGTCGGGCGCGCCGGCGGCCAGCACGCAGTCGGCGGTGTCGCCCAGCACTTGTTCCTCGACC